>JAPOIA010000078.1 GCA_029979185.1 Alphaproteobacteria bacterium
CATGCATATTGGCAAAGAATTCAGCCCATACTTCCCTGTCAAGAGCGCTAGCATTGCTCATGCCCTTTTGTTCGATTGTCGGGTCGAGGCTTGCAAAATTGACGGCCTTCAGCGCGACCGCGCTTGGAGTTCTACCGATCTTGTCTGCGATCCGCACAATTATTGGGTTTTTAGAATGAAGGCGACCGAATGGAGTCTAGCAATAGAGTTTAAGAACCTCAATCAGCTGAACGCGTGTCCATGGAATACGCGTGCTCATCCCCTTGCTCCCACCCGCAGCCCCTGCGCTGGGCGTTCCTGCAGCACCTCGCGGCGGAAGCGGAAGAGGGCTGCTGGCCTCCCGCCCGTGCCATGTTCTGTTTCGCCGGTCGGTTCGACGACGGCAGCGTTCTCCACGAAGCGGCGGAAGTTCTGCTTGTGCAGATGCCGTCCGGATATCGCTTCTGCCATGGTTTGCAGGGCGGTCAGGGTAAAGGTTTCCGGCATCAGTTCGAAAATGACAGGCCGGTATTTCATCTTGGCGCGCAGGCGCCCCAGTGCAGTCGCCAGAATGCGCCGGTGATCGTGGATCATCGGTGTGCCAAGCGGCGGGATCGTCGACAGGAGCGGGCTGGCGCGGCCATCGCGCTTGGCTTCCTCCACGAGGCCTGCCTCGTAGAGCATCTCATAGCGATCCAGCACGGTCTCGTCGTCGAAGCGCCCGTTTGTTTCATCGAACAGAATTCGGAGTCGGTCGGCGCGGGTGAGGCCTCGGGCGTTCTGCCGCGTCGGTTCGCGAGCGGTCCATTTCTGCAGCGCCGGAACGATGGCTTCCTCGATGACGCGCGGCTTGCCGGCGCGCCAGTCCTCCCACGGCAGGTATCCGTAACAGGACCGGAAGCGCGTATTGGCCGGGAGGGGACTGTCTTCGGCCATGCGGGTCAGCGCCAGGTAGCCGACCGAAACAACATGCGGCTCCTCGCTCTGGGCTTCAGCATGGCGGCCCCGGTCGCCGAATGTGTAGAGCTGCTCGACATAGCCCAGCGGCACACCGGTCTGTTCGCTTACCCAGGAACGCAGGCCGATTTCAAAGGTGCGATGCGCCAGTGGGTTGAACGGACCGGAGGGAAGCCCGTCCGACGCGCCTGAGCCGCCACTGCCGCGCATGGCCAGAATGGCAGGTTCGCCCTGGCTGACTGCAATGATGGCTGCGGTGAGATTGATCTCGACCGGGAGAGTGGGGCGGGGTTCAACGCTTGTCATGCCCTAGCATACCGTAAAAATCCCGGAAACAAGCACCTGAAGTCTTTGCGTACAGTCCGGTTATCCAAATGTCTTGCGAAAGACACATTCGCCGCCGCATGTCATGACGATCCCGCCATTTCCGCTTCCAGTTCGACGAACCTGTCAAGAAACATCTGCTCTGCCTGCTGGGCGTTGATCGGCTGTATGAAGCAGTCGAGGTTGCCCATGGCGATCTGCGGCCGGTCGAAAAACTGTTCCGCCTCGGCGATGCCGAAGCCGGCAAGGCGGGTGGCTTCTACGAAAGCTGCCGCCCGGTCCGCTTTCTTGGTCAGGCGCGCCGCAGCCGCAGCCGGCTTGTGCGGAAGAGAATAGCGCAAGTGAATAGCGGCCAGCAGTCGTTCTTCCACCTGCTTGTAGGAATCGCCGATGACCGCCTTGAATGGCGATATCATGTCGCCGATCACATATTCCGGCGCATCGTGCAGCAGCGCCATCATCCGCCAGCGAACCGGAATACCCGGATCGATTGCCCCGGCAATGTGCTCCACCAGCACGGAATGCTGCGCCACGGAGAAGATGTTCGGACCCTTTGTCTGGCCATTCCACCGCGCTACGCGCGCAAGGCCATGTGCAATGTCCTCAATCTCGATATCCAGCGGCGAGGGATCGAGCAGATCGAGGCGGCGGCCGGACAGCATGCGCTGGAACGCCCGCGGCGCTTTCGGTGCATGGGCCATGTCACTTCTTCCCGGCAGGTTTCGATTTGGCGCCGCCCGTTTTTGCAAGCGCCGCGCAAGCCGCATGACGGTGGCAGTCGGGCAGGTGGTCGTTGACCATCCCGACCGCCTGCATGAAAGCATAGACGATCGTCGGGCCGCAGTAGTTGAAGCCGCGCTTTTTCAGGTCTTTTGAAATGGCGCGCGAAATGTCCGATTCCGTCAGCATTTCGCCCATGTGCCTGAGCTTGCCCTGCACCGGAATGCCATCGACAAAATCCCAAAGGTAATTTGAAAAGCCCTGGTTCGCCTCGATTTCCAGCCAGACCTGCGCCGATTTGATCGTGCTTTCGATCTTCGAGCGATTGCGTACTATGCCCGTATCCAGCATCAGCTTTTCCACTTTTGCCGGCTTGTAGCGGGCAATCTTCGACGGCTCGAAACCATCGAAGGCCTTACGGAATGCATCGCGCTTGCGCAGGATCGTGATCCACGACAGGCCCGCCTGAAATCCGTCAAGGATCAGCTTTTCAAACAAGGCGCGGCTATCCCATTCCGGCACCCCCCATTCCAAGTCGTGATAGGCGACATACAGCGGATCGGTTCCGGGCCAGGGGCAACGATGCAGGCCATCCTCGTGCAGGATGGATTTACGGACAGGTTGTGCAGCCATGGCGTAGATGTACCGGAGTTTGTGAGTCGGCAAAAGGGACAATGGCGTCAGCAATGGGCGGGCGGGTAGCCAATTCCGTAGGCTACCGAACCTCCTCCAGCGGGCAGAATATCTGCTCCAGCGATGCCATCAGTGCTTCGATACGCTTGTCGGCTATTGTGTAGAAAACGTTCAGCCCTTCCTTGCGGGCTTTAACGAGCCCCTCCAGCCGCATCAGGGCCAGATGCTGGGAAAGAGCCGATTGCGATAATCCGGTGACGCTCGTGAGGCCGGAAACCGGCGTTTCTCCCTTTTGCATCAAATGACAAAGGATCAGCAACCGTCGCGGATTCGATAGCGCCGCCAGAACCCTGGAAACGTCGCTTGCCTTGTCCTGAAGTGCCGAAGTCTTGTCCATGATTGCCAATAGGTAAGAACGTTCTAATTTAGTATATTCTAAATGGATGGTCAATCGCAGCAAGTTTAACGGCAGAGATGATGCCAGCGCAGCCACGCTGGCAGGACTGCGGTAAAATGGGACTCATGGCGTCAGGGCAAAATACGCACTGGACGGCTATCAGCAACAACTGCCGCTGCCGCTGCCGATCCGGCCGCTTTGGCTGCCCGGTCTATGCGTATCTGGCCAAGGCCACTGTCTCCGCAAATGGATGTGACCGTACCAAGCTGGATATCGCCGGCGGTGATGGTCGCACCTTCTGCAGGTGGCGTGCCATCGAAGGACAACCTGCGGAACCTTTTGCGTGCGGAGCCACGATGTTGAACGCGGGATACGACTTCCTGGCCGATATAGCAGCCTTTCCGGAAGTCGACGCCGTTCAACTCATCCATATTGGCATCGTGCGGAAAAGCGTCGCCCCAGGTAAAATCGGCCCCTCCTTCCGGCACGCCAGCGGCTATGCGCAGGGCCTGATAGTCCTGCTCGCTGTTCTGTGGGGGAAGTTCCAGTGCGATCCCCGAGCGGGGGCCGACAAGCCTCCACCCCAGAGCCGGATGGCGCGGGTCGCGGCGGGCCTCCGGCGACGGGCTGCCCTCGATGTCCCAAATCGCCATGATTCCAAGGGAATCGGATAGATCGGCTACCTCGACCTTGGCCCGCAGCCGGTACATGCTCATGCGCTTTGCCAGAGCTGCCACCTGGTCTCCAGCGCAATCGATGTAATAGAGAGCGCTATCGCCTTCTTCCCGGCGCGAAATCAGGAAATCGAACAGAATCTTGCCCTGGGGCGACAATAGCGCGGCGAAGCAGGCATTTTCACCGTTCGCCCGGGCAATATCGTTGGTAATGAGACCCTGGAGCCATTCGGCGGCATCCGGGCCGCTGACCCGCAAGACACCCCGCGAACCGAGAAGTGCAGTTTTCATGTTCAATAACCTGCTGGGCTGTCTGCCCCGGATTTCCGTTATGATTGTCATACCATGGTTTGACAGGTAAGGCTCGGCGCGGAAATTAGAAGTCCGCATTTCAGGTTCCCTATGGAGTTAGCAGGCATGTCCGGAACGTTCGATTGCATCCTCAGCGGTGGCACGGTCGCCAATCACGAGGGCGAGGGCTTGCGCGATGTCGGCGTACGGGGTGGCAGGATTGCCGAAATCGGAGATCTGTCCCGTGCCTCGGCCGGCGAGCGGATTGACTGCACAGGCCTGCACATCCTGCCCGGCGTTATCGACAGCCAGGTGCATTTTCGCGAGCCGGGCCTGACCCACAAGGAAGATCTCGAAACCGGTTCGCGCGCCGCCGTGCTGGGCGGGGTGACGGCCGTATTCGAAATGCCCAATACCAATCCGCTGACGACGGGGGCGGCGGAACTGGCCGACAAGGTGGCGCGCGGAGTAAACCGCATGCATTGCGATTTCGCTTTCTGGGTCGGCGGTACCCACGAGAACGCCAAGGACATTCCAGAACTGGAGCGTCTGGCAGGCGCTGCCGGAATCAAGGTCTTCATGGGCTCGAGCACCGGTTCACTGCTGGTGGAGGACGATCCCGGCGTAGCCGCCATTCTGGGGAAAACGCGCCGCCGCGCAGCATTCCATTCCGAGGATGAATACCGCCTCGAAGAGCGCAAGGGTGAGCGGGTGAAGGGCGACCCGAATTCCCATCCCGTCTGGCGCGACGAGACGACAGCCCTGCAATGCACGCAAAGGCTGGTGAAGATCGCCCGCGAGCAGCGTGCCATCATTCACATCCTGCACGTGTCGACAGCCGAGGAAATCGAATTTCTCGAAGCGCACAAGGATATTGCCAGCGTCGAGGTAACCCCGCAGCATCTGACGCTGGACGCCAGTCTCTATGACGTCATCGGCACGCGCCTGCAGATGAACCCGCCTGTACGGGCGGCCCGCCATCGCGACGGACTGTGGGAGGGTGTGCGCAAAAGCGTGGCCGACATCATCGGTTCCGATCATGCGCCCCACACCCTGGAAGAGAAATCGAAGCCCTATCCGGAAAGCCCGTCTGGAATGCCGGGGGTGCAGACGCTCGTCCCCATCATGCTCGATCACGTCAACGCCGGCCGTATGTCGCTGGCGCGCTTCATCGACATGACCAGCGCCGGCCCGATGCGCCTGTTCGGCATCGCCGGCAAGGGCCGTATTGCCTGCGGATACGATGCGGACTTCACCGTCGTGGACATGAAGCGGAAGGAGACGATCAGCGATGCGCAGATGGGCTCGCGCTGCGGCTGGACGCCATATGACGGCAAGACAATCACCGGCTGGCCGGTCGGGACCATCGTGCGCGGGAAACGCATTATGTGGGAAGGAGAGATCGCTACGCCTTCGCAGGGCCAAGCCGTTCGCTTCCATGCCGCGCTGTAAGAGGTACGAATGATCAAGACCTGGATTTTCGAGTTTCTTCACGCCGCGGGCAGTCCGGAAGAAATCCTGCAGCCGGACTTTACTGCTCAAACCTTTGCCGATTGCTTCGACGTCTGGCGCATGGCTGAAGGGCACGGCTTCGAAGGCGTGTTCTTCAGCGAACATCATTTACCGATGTCCTACAGCCCGTCTCCCAATCTGCTGGTTGCGGCGGCGGCACGGGAAACGACGAAGTTGCGCCTCGGCGTCATGGGCGTGGTGCTGCCGTTCTATCCGCCGTGGCGGGTCGTCGAAGAGGCGTTCATGCTAGACCATCTCAGCGGTGGCCGCTTCGAGTTCGGCTGCGCATTGGGCGTGCCGCAGGAACTCGGCAAGGCAGGCATCGGTCCGGTCGAGGCGCGCGAACGCTACGAGGAGGCGCTCGAGATCATCGGCATTGCCACGCGCGAGCCCGTGTTTTCCTACAGCGGCAAATACTGGTCCTTCGATAATCTGTCGATCCTGCCCCGCGCCTGCCAACAGCCCGGTCCGCCCTTCTGGCTGCCGGTTATCAGCGACAGGTCGGCAGAAAAAGCGGCGCGGATGCGCGTGAAAATTTCGACTGGATTTGAAAGCGTCCAGCGTGTGAAAGAACTGTTTGATGTGTACCGGACCGAGGCCGACGGGCAGAACTTCCAGGTCTCGCCATATCACGTGGCCTTGCGCCGCAATATCTCCATTGGCGCCAGCGCAACAGAAGCGCAGGAAGCGGTCGAGATTGCCCGTGGCGTATCCAGGAAGCTGATGGCTGGCGACACCCGGATGAAGAATGCCGGGCCGGTCAATCTCGACGAGCCGAAGATGGGTTCCGGCTTTACCGTCAGCGACGATGAATATGTGGTGGGAACCCCATCGCAGGTGGCCGAGCAGATCATAGAACAATGCCGTGCAACCGGCACAGGGCACTTCCTGATGACCATCGGTCGCGGCTTGGGCTCAAAGCGCAAGGCGGCGGTCGATCTCTTCGGTCGCGAGGTCTTGCCGCGATTGCAGAAGGCGCAGTTGTAGTCCGGCGTTGGGCGCCTGTCATGCCACCGCGAAGAAGTGCCATGTGCCGTCGGCGCCGATTTCGACGCGATGCATTGGCGGCCGGCCGTGCTTATCCAGCTTGGCGATGTCGGAGAAGGTGACGAACCGGTAAAGATCGGTGATTGGAGTTGTTGCCGCCAGTTTTGCATCGACCGCCTGCGCCGGCCAGACATAAATGTCGATCGGTTTGCGATCCTGCCGCACGAAGGGTGCTTCCAGTATAGCGGCCAGCAGCGCAAACACTTCGCGGCCCTGACCGTCGAACGACTGGCCTTTCAGGAAGTCGATCGCTTCGGAAAATTTGCGCGGGCGCTTGCCTGGTTCGCCGAACAGCGGCATCACCTCGTTGCGCTCGATTGCGGCGCGCAATTTGTTCAGATCCTGCTCTTCCGCCGCTTCCAGTATTTTTTCACGCATGGCCGCCACGCGCTCGGGCAGGGTATCGAGCTGCGCCTGCAGCGCCTTTTGCGCTTCCTCTGTAGGGACTGTTGTGCATGCCTTGTTGGTCATGCGGATAAGATAGCCCGTTTGTGGACGAAATGAAGGTCCGCAGGAAGTCCGGCCTGACTCAGTGCCGGGAGGCTATCGTGAATACACCGTCGCGGATACGCCCGGGCAGGGACTCGGCAAATGTTGCAACTGCTTCCTCGCCATAGGTCGCTACCAGCTCGCGAAAGGATGCGAACAGCGCGGCATGTGCGAAGCAATCGCCTTCGATACCGTCGCGAACCGCTTCGGCAAAGGCTTCCGTGAAGTAGTTGAGCGCTGCCCGGCGTTCCTCGCTGGCGGCGGCTTCGTCTTCAAGAGTGTCGAGATGTGTATTCATGGCTGAGGCGACACTAGTGTGACTTTTACTTTTGCGCATCCGATAGGTTGAAAGAAGGTTAACGCGCCCAGGACAATTGTTCCAATACCCTTTGTCCGCGGTCACGGTTTCGGTAAAAGATGTTTCCAGTCAGGAATTTGGATACTCTGGCGCTCGTGCCGTCTAGCCGCCGCCGTAGCGGCTTGCCACGTCGCGGGCGATCCGTTCGCCCTCGATCAGATACCGGGAGATCACCAGACGGGCGTTGTCGGTACAGGTGCGGTAATTCAGCGAATAGCCGCGATAGCCGGCATTGAAGGCGCCGGCCAGCCGCGCTCGCTGGATCGGATTTTTGGACTCGATCTGTATCAGCTGCTCCATGTTCTTGCGCCAGCTGGTCTGGGTTTTTGCACCGCAAAGCGGTTCCAGATAGTCCAGTGCCCCCATCAGTTCCGAGAGGCGGAGCAGTTGCGGCTCATAGGGAGGCGGCAGCCATTTCGCAGCCGGGCTCTTGTCCTTGTCAGATTTGCCTTTGGTATCCGCCTTCCCTCCGGGCTTGGCCGCCTGACCCGTATTGTTTCCCGTCTGGCCCAGCGCGGGGTGAGATGGAAACGCCGCCGACAAAAACAAGGCCGACAGACACACGGCGGCGCCGCGTCGCGCGTACAGCAGGAGTTGCGTCCCTGTAGTCACGCGTTGAACCCCAGCATGGTGCGGGCGCGCGCAATGATGTCGGGCAATCCGGGCGTCAGGTCGAGTGTGTTGATATGCCCGGCGTCGGCCCAGATGACGCGGCCCAGTTCCTCGCTGGGTTCTCCTTCGCCCTCGATCCACCGGGCGGCAAAGGAAGCGATCACATAGTGGCGCTTGATCCGGCCATCGTCGTCGCGATTGATGACTTCGCGCCAGTCGTTGAAGCCGAGAATCTCGGCCCGCACGCCGGTCTCTTCCTCGATCTCGCGCGCGGCCGCTTCCTGCAATGTTTCCCCTGGCTCGACCAGGCCGCCGGGCAGGCTGAATACCTTGTCGAACGGCGGATTGCGGCGCGAGCCCAGAAGCAACCTGCCATCGGGGCGGAAGACGGCGGCGCTTGCGGCCAGGATCGGGCGGGCAGGGTAGTCGCGGGAGTCTGTCATGAAAATCGGCCTCTGCACTGGGTCGGCGGGATATTAGTGCGATTCCACGAGAAGCGGAAACCGGTGCTGCCTGCTTCCGGCGGTATGCGGCTGTATCTGGCCGGCCGCCCAGGTTGGCTGTTTGCTGGACAAACCAGAAAATTGCAGCAAGGATCGGGCTGCTGCGGACCGGTCAGAGGGGGCGTGGCGCGCTGTGGAGTCGCATGTCCGGGAAAAGGCGCCGTTCAATGTGCGCGGCGTTCAGGGTGCGCGAAACTGTCTGGCTCCATAGTTGAAAAATAACGACCAAGGGAGGTTTCGATGCACAGGAAGTTGCTTTTGTCTGCGGTGTTGCTTGCCGCCTGCACGGCGCTTGTTTCAGGGCCGGCTTCGGCGCAGCTCTATGCCGGGAAAAAAATATCGCTCATCGTTGGTTCGCCGCCTGGGGGCGGCTATGATTTTTATTCACGGATCCTGTCGCGGCACATGCCGAAATATCTGCCGGGCAACCCGACTATCGTCGTGCAGAACATGCCCGGCGCTGGCAGCATGAAGGCGGCGGAATATCTCTACGCCATCGCTCCAAAGGACGGCACCGTTTTCGGTATGGTTTTCCCCGGTGCGCTGGTGGAACCTCTGTTTGACGCCAAGAAGAAATTCCGCTTCGTGCCGACCAAATATGCCTTCATCGGCTCCATCGATTCCGGCGTGCGTCTGTGCGTGACTTACGGAACCTCGAAGATCAAGACTTTCGAGGATGCCCAGAAAATGCCGTCGTCGTTTGGCGGCAGCGGACCGGGGAGCTCGACTACCGACTATGCACATTTTCTCAACGTGCTTGCCGGCACGAAGATCAAGATCGTTAACGGTTACAAGGGGTCGCGCACAACAATCACCGCGATGGAAAAGGGCGAACTGGATGGGATTTGCGGCCTCGACTCCGGATCGTTCCAGGCAATGCGGCCGGACTGGTACAATAATTCGAAACTGTCGCACATGATCGTCCAGACCAGCCTTACGCCCAGCAACGAACTCGAAAAGCTTGGCGTGCCGTCGATCTGGAAATTCGTGACGGGTGAGAACCGCAAGGTTGCCGAACTCATTCTTGCTCAGCAGGAATTCCATCGTCCCTATATTGCGCCACCGGGAACGTCTGCGCCGCATCTTGCCGCCCTGCGCAAGGCGTTTGACGATGTGGTCAGGGACAAGGGCCTGCTCGCGGAGACAGCGAAGGCGAAACTGAGCGTTCAGCCGAAGGATGCCGCGACCGTCGGCAAGCTGATTTCGGACATGTACAATTCGCCGCCGGAACTCGTCGCCAAGGCCCGTCACGCGTTGCGCGGGCGCTGATATGATCCTGCTGTCATGCGGCTAGATGCGGTGTAAAGCCGGGTCTGCCCGCGGCAACAACGGTAAATGACCTAGCGGCTATGGATGTTGGCATAGCGTCCGCAGTCGTCCACAGATAGGGCAGCACCATCCCTGCGCAGGGTCTCGCGAACGCGGTGGGCAGGCAGTTCCTGTATCGCAATATCCTCTGCCGCCGCGATGGCTGCCATGGTTCCGGCAGCCTGACCCAGCGCCATGGCCGTTGCCATGTGGCGTGCGCCGCCATTCGCCTCGTGCGTTGCACAGATCGCGCGGCCCGTTACGATTATGCGCTCGGCATGCTTTGGGATCATCGTGCGCATCGGGATATCGAACGGCGCAGGGGGCATGTGCAGGGATATGCCTGTTCCGTGCGGATCGTGAATATCCATCGGCCCGCAGCCGAGGGCGATCGTATCGTCGAACCTGCGTTGATGCAGTATGTCCTCGCCGGTCAGCATGTACTGGCCTTCGATGCGCCGCGTCTCGCGAATACCTACGCGCGGCGCGATGCTGGCGAGGATGGACTTTTCAAATCCCGGCACCTCCCTCTTCAGGAAAGCAGCGATGCTCTTGATCTGCTTGCGCCCGACACGTTCGGCTTCGCTGTCAGTATGGAGGCGCTGGTGCGGTGGTTCGATCCGGTACAGGGCATGATACCGCCAAACGACTTCATTCCGCTGGCGGAAGAAACGGGCCTTATCGTCCAGATCGGCGAAATAGTCCTGCGCAAGGCCTGCGAAGCGGCCATGCTCTGGCCGCCGGATGTACGCGTATCGGTCAATATATCGGCGATCCAGTTTCGCGATCTTAATCTGGCGCAGAAGATCGCGTCCATGCTTGCCCACACCGGTCTGCCACCCACTCGCCTGGAACTGGAAA
>JAPOIA010000079.1 GCA_029979185.1 Alphaproteobacteria bacterium
CGTCCGAATAGGTCACCAGTCCGTGGACAATGGATTGTGGATGCACCAGCACACCGAGCCGTTCTGCGTCAACGCCAAACAGGTAGTGCGCCTCAATCAATTCCAGCCCCTTGTTCATGAGGCTGGCGGAATCAATCGTTACTTTCGGGCCCATGTCCCAATTGGGATGGGCCAGCGCCTGCTCCGGCGTCGCAGCTGCAATGGCTTCGGCAGTCCACGTGCGGAACGGTCCGCCGGAGGCGGTCAGCACCATGGTGGCGATCTGGCTGGCGTCCCTGCCCGACAGCGCCTGAAAAATCGCATTATGCTCGCTGTCGACCGGCAACACGGTGACACCAAGCGCGTGGGCTGCATCCATGAACGGAGCTCCGGCACAAACCAGGCACTCCTTGTTGGCCAGCCCTACGGTCCGGCAATGTTGAAGAGCCGCAAAAGTCGGCTCAACACCGGCAGCACCCGTAATGGCGCCGATCACCATATCCACGGGACGCATGGCTGCGGCTTTCAATGCTTCCCGTCCGGCAGCTACCTCGATGCCGGTCCCGGAGAGCAGATCCCGCAACTCACGGTATCGGCTTTCGTCGGCGATTACTGCGCATCGGGCGTTCAGCCGCCGCGCCTTGGCGGCCAGCGCTGACGCATCCCGGCCGGCGGCCAAAGCCTCGATCGAAAAACGTCCCGGCACGGCTTCCACGACATCGGCTGTCGACTGGCCAATGGAGCCGGTCGCGCCCAGGATGGTCAACCGCCGGGGTTCGCTGCTATCGCGGACAGCCGCGTCTGCCAATGTCGCCGGTCCGGCAGTCCGCACTTTCAACAAACCCGACATTCAAAGGTTCCAGGCCCTGAGGTCCAAGCCACCTGACTGCAGGCGCCACTCTGGGCAGCTGCCAGACAGCAATCTGCTACACGGCGGACAGACCGTCATAGCAACAGACAAACATTACCACGAAAACAGGCCATCGGCTGCGTTGATCTGGCCGCCACGGATGGCCCCAACCAGTGCGGCGCTTATTGCAGCAGCGGTAAAACCGTCCAGCCGGTCCATAATGCCGCCATGACCCGGTATCAGGTTACTCGAATCCTTGACATCGTAACGCCGCTTGAGCGCGGACTCAAACAAATCCCCGCCCTGCGAAAGAATTGCCAACAGGAGCGCGAATACGAACATCCACGGCCAGAATGCCCGCGCATCAGGCAGAAGCCAGTATACCAGCAGGGTACCCGCGACCGCGCCGCCGGTAACCCCGCCGATAAAACCCGACCATGTTTTCGATGGGGATACGCGCCGCCACAGCTTGGGCCCACCGATGGACCGGCCAGCAAAATAGGCAACGATATCGGTGCCCCAAACGATTGCAAACAACCACAGGATCGCCGCCACCCCCTGCATCAGTGACAACCGCAAGACAAGCACGGAAACTAGAAGCGCGCCGGCATACAAAACACCGGCGGCAGCCAGTATGGCCTCCGGCCATGCCAGCGGTTCGTTCACGGACGCGCCCATGCCCGGCGCGCTACCTTTCCGGGCGATGAACAAGATCGCCGCAGCCGCCAGTACCAGTACCGCCAGCGCCAGGTCGCCACTGCCTCCGGCAGAAAATGCCGCTGTGATCGCCAGCGCTGCAGCGCCGATGAACAACCGCGCCATCTGCGCCGCGCCGCCTACCAGCCGCTGCCACTCCCACAAGGCGCCGCAGGATACAAACAGCCACGCCAGGATGTAAATCTGCCCACCTGCCCACAAAGTGGCAAACGCCAGAGCAACCATCACGATAGCCGACAGAACGCGCGGCCCCAGATCACGCATCGTGCTGCCTGAAGCGGGCTTGCCGGAAGCACCGTCACCTGGCGCGGGAATTGGCGAACGCTCGCTCATCACCCGGTCAGCGCTTTTTCTTGCAGCGGATCACCGACTCCGGAAAGCTGCCGAACGCCGCCATATCGGCGGTCACGCCGCGCATATTCCTCCAGCGCCTGGCGAAAAGTTGCCGCATCGAAATCCGGCCAATTGACGGGCAGGAACACGAACTCCGCATAGGCAGCCTGCCACAGCAGGAAGTTAGACAGGCGCTGCTCGCCGGAGGTGCGGATAATCAGGTCAGGATCGGGCATGCCATGGGTAGTCAGATTATCGGAGATCATCGTCTCGTCGATTTTTCCGGCCTCCAGTTCGCCGGCAGCAACCCTGTTTGCCAGCAGACGGACCGCTTCTACGATTTCCTGCCGGCCGCCATAGTTGAAGGCGACAGCCAGCGTCATGTTGCGATTGTCGCGGGTCAGTTCCTCTGCCTCGTTCAGCAGCGCCAGAATGTCCGGCGGCAGGTTTTCGCAGCTGCCGATAATGCGTACCCGTACGCCGCTCTTGTGCAGTTCGGCCAGGTCGTTGCGGATGAAACGGCGCAGCAGCCCCATCAGGAACCCTACCTCCTCGGCGGGGCGGCGCCAGTTCTCGGCTGAGAAGGCATAGATCGTGATAAAGGGAATGCGATAGTCGCCTGCCGTGCGAATGGCCTTGCGCAAAGCTTCGACCCCACGCCTGTGACCCTCCATTCGCGGCAGGCCGCGCGCGTTAGCCCACCGGCCATTGCCATCCATGATGATGCCGACGTGTCGCGGCCGACGACCATCCAGGCGAAACTCCGGTGCTGATGTCCTGTCGTCGCCGTCCTGATGTCCCGCCGCTTCTTTTGTCATCGCCGCATCCGCCACCGTATCAGCTTCAATAAGTATAAACTGAAAAATTCAGATCTGCTGAACCAAGCAATCTGCGCAAGAAATGCCGAAGAGGCAAAATGGCCTCGCGCGCGCCGGCAGCCCGTCAGACCTGCATGATCTCTTTTTCCTTGCTCGCCAGAACTGCGTCGATTTCCCCAACCGCAGAATCTGTCGCCTTCTGGATTTCGGCCGTGTGACGCTTTTCGTCGTCTTCACCGATGGCCTTGTCCTTCAGCAGCTTCTTCACCTTGTCCATGCCGTCGCGGCGTACATGGCGAACCGCAACGCGCGCATCTTCGGCATATTTGTGCGCCACCTTGACGAGTTCCTTGCGGCGCTGCTCGTTGAGTTCGGGAATCGGAACGCGCAGCACCTGCCCCTCGCTTTGCGGGTTGAGCCCCAGGCTGGATTCGCGAATAGCCTTCTCGACCGCAGCCACCATACCGCGATCCCACACCTGCACGGAAAGCATGCGCGGTTCCGGAACGCTGATCGTCGCAACCTGGTTCAGCGGCATTTTCGCTCCATAGGCGTCGACCGTGATCGGCTCGAGCAGGCTCGCCGAAGCCCGTCCTGTCCGCAGGCCGCTGAGTTCGCCATGCAGAGAATTAACCGCACCGGCCATTCTGCGCTCGATATCAGCCAAATCGAATTCACCGCTCATGATTGCTCGTCCTGTTCCCTGTTTCCGCCCGCCATCGGCCCCTTCCATCAGACTGCCCGGACTTCTGACCCACTCTGGCAGTCCGCCACAGGCCGTGGCTCCTCAACACTTTACCTGCGCGCTGCAGCCTTCGCCAGTTCTGTTTGCCCAACTGTTTCGGCTATAAAGCTGCAAGCCATGAAGCCAGTCCGCCTGATACGCTCAGGGCGTTACCAGCGTGAAATTGCCCTCTCCCTTCAGCGCCTGCGTTATGGGCCGCTCACCGGACAGGGAGAACACTATAATCGGAATCGCATTCTCCCTTGCCAGCGCGAAGGCCGCGGTATCCATGACCCCGAGGTTCTTCTCGATAGCCTCGCCATGGGTCAAGGTATCATAGCGAACCGCATTTGGGTCCTTCTTCGGGTCGGCAGAATAGACGCCGTCCACTTGTGTCGCTTTCATGACGAGATTCGCGGATAATTCAGCAGCCCGCAGGGCAGCTCCGGTATCGGTGGTGAAGAACGGGTTGCCCGTCCCTCCGGCAAGCACGATTACCCGGCCCTTTCCAAGATGGTTGAGCGCGGCCTGCCGCGAATAGGGCTGGCAAACGTAGGGCACAGGCACGGCCGACAGGGCACGCGCCGGCTGTCCGACTGTTTCGATGGCGTGTTCCACGGCAAGGCCATTCATGATGGTCGCCAGCATACCTATGGAGTCCGCACGCGCCCGGTCAATGCCCTTGTCGGCGCCCTGAATGCCGCGGAAAAAGTTACCGCCTCCGACCACGATGCCGATCTCGGCGCCCAGGCTTGCAGCTTCCGCAACATCACTCGCGATACGGTGCAATGTGTCCTGATCCAGGCCATGGGTCTGCTTGCCCTGCAACGCCTCGCCGGAAAGTTTTAGGATGACGCGTTTCCAGGCCAGAGCCATGAATATTACCTGCCTATAAGTTGACCGATATTTCATGAGTAGCGCGATTCGGTAGACGAAAACCACTGCCGCCGCAGCTTGATGTGAATTCGCGTCAGACGAAAATGGCCCCCCAGCCGGGAAAGCTGGAGAGCCACTGCGACGGTTCCTGCGGGGGGCTGCAGGAGCGCCGGTTCAGTCCCGGCCATCACGGCCGGACCGGATCAGTTGCAGACGCGGATGTAGCGGTAGCCGCGGAAGTCGCCCCAGCGGTTGTAGCGCGGACGCTTTTCGGTCCAGCACTCGCTGTAAACAGGAGCGTGATGGGCGCGTGCGGCGCTGCCAATGATCGCTGCGCCGACAGCTGCGGCAGCCAGACCGCCAAAGAAGGCGCCGCGGCGGCCGAACTTCGCTTCGGCAGGAGCAGCGGACAGGGCAAGGGTTGCAGCTATGGACAAGGCGGCAACGGTGGCAGTGGCAAACTTTCTCATGATCTCTCTCCTGTTCAACGAAAGACCAATTTGATTGGTTTGGCGGAAAATCCGTGACCGCTTTTCCTGGTCTTTCGTCAGGGCGGAATGTTTCCGCAGTGTTTCGATGGTTGGAGATTAACCGGACGCGCATCATGCCGATGTGCGCACCCGCACATGGCTTGTGATCGTCAGCATTTCGATATTCTCAGCGCTTCTCGGTCTTCGGCAGGAACCAGGCGAACAGCCCTATAGCCGGGAGATAGGCGCAGACCCTGAATACGAACTCGAGGCTCGTCTTGTCTGCGATATAGCCAAGCAGGGCCGCGCCGAGCCCGGCCATGCCGAATGCAAACCCGAAGAACAGGCCGGACATCAGTCCGACACGGCCTGGCAGAAGTTCGAGCGCATAGACGATGATCTGCGACATCGAAGCTGAAAGGATAAAGCCGATGAATACCGTCAGCACACCGCACCAGAACAGGTTTGCATAAGGCAGCATCAGAGTGAACGGCAGCGCGCCGAGGATCGAAATCCAGATCACATATTTGCGGCCGATACGGTCTCCGATCGGCCCGCCAAAATAGACGCCTGCAGCAACCGAACCCATGAACAGGAACAGCATCAGCTGCGCATCGCGCAAGCTCAGCGCGAACTTCTGCATCAGGTAGAAGGTATAGAATGTGCTGATGCTGGCTGTGTAAAAGCTCTTGGAAAAGGTCAGAAGCAGCAGCACACCTATGATCGAAACCAGCTTTCCCTTCGACAGGCCGAGAGGATTGGGATCGCTGACAACATGGCGCTTTCGGGCTTGCGTGTCGCGCATTTGCGCCGCCACCCAGCGGCCAACGAAATACAGGAGAACTACCGTTGCAAAGGCCACGATGCCGAACCAGCCTATACCCGCCTGCCCCAAAGGCACGATGATGAACGCGGTCATCAGCGGCCCCGATGCCTGGCCAAAATTACCGCCGACCTGAAACGTCGACTGGGCCAGCCCGTGCCGGCCGCCGGCCGCCATGCGTGCAACCCGCGACCCTTCAGGATGGAAAATCGCCGAGCCGACGCCAACCATCACCGCCGCTATCAGCAGCATCGCGTAGCTTCCTGCCCCGGCGAAGAGCAGCAGTCCCGCCATAGTCGCGCACATGCCGACAGGAAGTGCATAGGGATAGGTCCGCTTGTCGGTGACGACGCCGACCAGCGGCTGAAATACGGACGCCGATATCATGAATGCGCCGGATAATATGCCGACCTGACTGTAATCCAGCTTGTAGGCGTCCTTGAGAATCGGCAGCACCGCCGGGATAAGCGCCTGCAGCGTATCGTTGAGAAAATGCGCCAGACACATGGTCCACAGGATTACGTGCACTGTGCCATCGTATGACGCCTTGGCTGCCGCGGGTGCGCCAGCAGAAACGGATGCCCGGACCGGTGCCGGGTCGGTAACCGGACTTTCTGATACGATTGGCGTGTTCACGCTCATGAAACGTCCTTGTTCCCGATTCAGCGGCGGCAAAAGCAAAACGCGGCATACCTATCGTGGCTGCCGCGCTAAACAAGTCAAGACTGCGCAGGGCAGCTATGCAGAGAGGCCGGTCAGCCGGCCATTCCTGCCACTTCCGCGGCAAAATCGGATTCCTGCTTCTCGATGCCCTCACCGAGCTGATAACGCAGGTACCCGGCGATCTTGATTTCGCCACCGGCGGCCTTGCCGGCCTCGGCAACAGCCTGGTTCACGGTCTTGGATGTGTCGTGGATGAATGCCTGATCGACGAGGCAAACTTCCTTGAAGTAGGACTTCAGGCCGGATTCGATGATCTTTTCCATAACATTAGCAGGCTTTCCGGCGTTCTTCTCGGCCAGAACGTTCTTCTCGCGCTCGACGATGGCCGGATCGACCTGCGAGCCTTCCAGCGCAACCGGAGAGCTTGCAGCAACATGCATGGCGACCTTACGGCCAATATCGGCCAGTGCATCGGCAGCTGCTGAGGATTCCAGCGCAACCAGAACGCCGATGCGGCCCATGTCGTTGCCAACGGAATTGTGAACATAGCTCGCGACAATGCCCTGCCCGACCTGCAGTGCATCGACGCGGCGCAGGGTCATGTTCTCACCGATGGTGGCGATAGCGTTGGAAATCGCCTCGGAAACCGTTCCACCACCCGGGTACGCTGCGCCAGCAAGCTTCTCGACATCGCTTGTGTTACCGGACAGCGCGACGCCGGCAACAGCATCGGTCAGTTTCTGGAAGTCTTCGTTGCGGGCAACGAAGTCCGTCTCGGCGTTCATTTCGAGCACGATGCCGCGGTTGCCGTCGGTACGAACGGCCACGAGACCTTCGGCAGCGACGCGGTCGGCCTTTTTGGCGGCCTTGGACAGGCCCTTGGTGCGCAGCCAGTCAACGGCGGCTTCCACATCCCCGTTGGTTTCGTTCAGGGCGGTCTTGCAATCCATCATGCCTGCGCCGGTCATGTCGCGCAGTTCCTTGACGAGGGCGGCGGTGATTGTAGCCATGTCGTGTCCTCTGCAAAGTTGTTCGTTCGGCCCGGATAAGAAGTATCAGGCCTTCATAGGTGACAATTGTGAAACTGTTTCGGCGCCCAGCTTCGTGCAGCCGCCGATTTTACTGGCATCCGATTTTCACGGCATCATCGCGTGCTGGCGTGTTTGCCAGCCGTTGCAATTGAACCCGGGCCGGAAAAACGCCCGAAAGGAACAGCTTGAACAGGGATCGAACCTGAAAGCTGTCCCATTATTTGGAGCAAGCCGCCCGCCCCTTCCAGAAACTTGCGGCCAGACGCTGTCTAGCCGGCAGCTTCGATCAGTTCCTTGACCTGGGCAATCCAGCCGTCGCGTTCGATGCGGCCATTAAGCTTAAGCTCGCCATTGACCTTTTCAACGTCCGCCGGAGTCATGGCGGCAATCTGCCAGTAGTGGAAGATCCCGCCTTCGTTCAGACGCTTCTCCAGCTGCGGACCGACGCCGCTGATCTTGGTCAATTCGTCCGGAGCGCCGCGGGGAGCTGCCAGAGTCTCGAACACGTCGGTGGTGTCAACCGCAGCCGCAACCTCGCCTTCCGTCGAGGCGACGGGCGCCACTTCCGCCTCCGCCGCTTCATCCGCTAGCGCTTCCTCGACCGGAGCCTCGAACTCGCCGATATCCACGCCGGATGCACCGGCGCCGCGGGCGATGCCGTCGATGGCGGCGCGTGCGATCAGATCGCAATACAGAGCAATTGCCCGGCCCGCGTCGTCATTGCCCGGGATCGGATAGGTGATGCCGTCAGGATCGGAATTGGTGTCGAGAATGGCCACGACCGGAATGCCAAGGCGGTTGGCCTCCTTGATTGCCAGAGCTTCCTTGTTGGTGTCGATCACGAACATCAGGTCCGGCACGCCGCCCATGTCCTTGATGCCGCCAAGCGCCGTATCGAGACGCTCGCGCTCGCGCGACAGCATCAGCAGCTCTTTCTTGGTGAGGCCGGAAACACCACCATCAAGATCGTCGTTCAGCTTGCGCAAACGGGAGATTGATGCCGAGATCGTTTTCCAGTTTGTCAGCGTACCGCCGAGCCAGCGCGAATTGATAAAATACTGGGCCGAACGCGAGGCACTTTCCGCAATTGCTTCAGACGCTTGCCTCTTTGTCCCGACGAACAGCACCCGGCCGCCTTTGGCCACGGTATCGGAAACCGTCTTGAGTGCGGTGTGCAGCAGCGGCACCGTCTGGGCCAGGTCGATGACATGGATATTGTTGCGGACGCCGAAAATATAGCGGCCCATCTTGGGGTTCCAGCGATGAGCCTGGTGTCCAAAATGCGCGCCAGCTTCCAAGAGCTGGCGCATGCTGAATTCTGGCAGCGCCATTATACTTCTCCGGTTGTGCCTCGGCGAACTGCTGACCTGACGGGTGCCCGGCCACCGGAGCGATCCTTGAAACAGGAGCGCAATCATTCGCCTGTGGAATGTCGCGACTTATATTCGAGGAGAATCCTGCGCGCAAGCCCGAATATCGTCATTTCGGCAGTTCCAGCAGCGATTCTTCCCCTTGAAAGAAGAAAGCAGCCGCAAATCCCGCGCCAGCCGGGACCGTGCCGACAACGGCCTTTCGTATATCCAGCGACCTGCATTTATGAGAGCATGGCACAAAACGGGAGGCAGACATGGAACGCATTCGCACGCTTATCCAGAACAACGAACTGATTATTGCCCCGGCTGCGCTCAATCCGCTGATGGCCCGGCTGGCAGTCGAGATCGGCTTCAAGGCCATATACCTGAGCGGCGGCTCGCAAGGCTGGGTCACCTGTGGCACGGAAGCGACCATCACCCTGCCCGAGATGGCGCAGATCGCTGTCGGCATACGCACCGTTACCGACGTGCCGATCGTCCTGGATGCAGGCGGGGGCTGGGGCGACCCCGCCCATATCCATCACACAATCGCGCTCACCGAGGCGGCAGGTTTCGATGTTATCGAAATCGAGGACCAGCTGCTACCGCGCCGGTTCCATCATCATGTTGGCGTGGAGCATCTGGTGGAGCCGGATTTCATGGTCAAAAAGATCGAGGCTGCCGTCGCGGCGCGGCGCGATCCGAACCTTGTGATCGTCGGACGAACAAACGCCCTGCGACTGGAAAGCATGGACGACGCCCTGCGCCGCGGCGATGCCTACAAGAAGGCTGGCGCCGACATGATTTTCATTCACACACGCATTCCGGAGGAAATGCGGATCATTGGCGAGCGGCTCCCCGGCCCCCTGATGATTTTCGCGCCGGAAGACGGCTTTGCCGAATTCGGCATCAAGCCGGATGAACTGGCCAAACTGGGATATCGCCTCGCGGCCTCGTCAGGCTCGGCCTTCGCCGCGATGTACAAGGCAGCACGACTGTCCTACCAGTCGCTATTGGACAACACCATCGACCCTTTCCTTGGCAAGGGCGGCGCGGTGGCAGCGATGAAACAGGCCCGCGATACAGCCGGACTTGCTCACTACCTGCAAATAGAAAAACAGACAGTCGGTCCGATCAAAATGTAAGTTGCACATCCGGGCTTCCGGCAATTGATGCCGGAAGCTATTTCTCAAACCACATTTGAACGCGGGATCACGTCATCCTTATGTCCCTGCTGCAATCGGATAGTCCGGCTATTTGAATCCCATCGCAGCACGCAGTTTCCTCGCTTCGTCTTCGGGCAGCGATACGGTCTTCTTGACAGCCGCCTGTACTTCGGCGCCGGAAACGGGGTCGATGTCATGCGCCCGCTTCTTCGCATCGGCGAGGAATGTCTTGTCGACAATCATGGCATCAAAAGCCTTGCGCAGTGCATCGATGCGTACTTTCGGAACACCGGGAGGTGCAAACATCGAACGGCCTACAATGCCCGACGACGACATGAACTCGAGGACTTGTTTTTCCTTGTCGTTGCGCGCGAGATCAAGCAGCGCCGGCCAACAGTGTAGAGGCGGCCATTTTGGCCATGAAAACGCACGACGAATCCGTATCTATATATACTGGAGTTTTTTCCATGCTAGGTAGTTTTGTATTATTATGTGTGTGATGAATACATAACTCTAAAAAATCCGTGATTTGAATAAGTAACTCAAAAATACAGATTATTAGACATCTGCATTTATCTTTGTGATTTGAATTGTATATATGTAGAGAAATCTCGA
>JAPOIA010000007.1 GCA_029979185.1 Alphaproteobacteria bacterium
CCGCCTCGGCGGGCGCGCCTTCGGCGAAGTGGAGATACTGGACGGGGCGCGGGTGCGCACCGGTACGGCGATGCCGGACCAGATTTTCGCCAGGCGCGTGGCGGAAGCGGGGCTCGCTGGCATGGAATTCTATTGCGGCATTCCCGGCTCCATTGGCGGGGCGCTGCGGATGAATGCCGGCGCGCATGGCGGCGAGACCGTGGACGTTTTGATCGAGGCGCGCGGCGTCGACCGGCATGGCAATATCCGCACCTTCACAAATGCACAGATGGGTTTTTCCTACCGGCACAGCGAGGCGCCGGAGGATGTGATCTTTACCAGTGCACTGTTCCAGGGCCGGCCGGACGAGCCTGCCGCCATCAGGGCACGGATGGACGAGATCACGAGGAAGCGCGAGGAAAGCCAGCCGATCCGCGAAAAGACCGGCGGCTCGACCTTCGCCAATCCCAAGCCGCAGAGCGCCTGGAAGGTGGTGGACGCCGCCGGCTGCCGCGGGCTCGTTGTGGGCGATGCGCAGGTATCGGAAATGCACTGCAACTTCCTCATCAACCGCGGCAAGGCAACCGCTGCCGATATCGAAGGGCTGGGCGAGGCAGTACGCCGCCGGGTGAAGGAGCATTCCGGCGTGGACCTGCGCTGGGAGATCAGGCGGGTGGGGGTGGAAGCATGAACGACAATCCCAAATGGAAAACCGATGGCGTGCAGGTCATTCCCGGCGGGTCGCTCGATGCCAATACGCCGCAGACGCCGGGGATGAACCGGGCGGCGGCTATCGACTTCGCCCGCGCCGGGGCGCAGAAGCTGTGGGCCGGCACGGTGCATATACATGCCGGGGCGAAGACTGGGGCGCATCACCACGGGCATCTCGAAAGCGTCATCTATATCGTTAAGGGAAGGGCGCGGATGCGCTGGGGCGAGAAACTGGAATTCGTCGCCGAGGGCGGCCCCGGCGACTTCATCTTCGTGCCACCCTATGTGCCGCACCAGGAGATCAACGCCTCCGACGATGAGACGCTGGAATGCGTGCTGGTGCGCTCGGACGGGCAGGCAATCGCCGTCAACCTGGATATCGAGCCGGTGGAAAAGCCACAGGAAGTCAAGTGGATAGATCCGGTGCACCGGAGCTGAAGCCGGGACGAAATTTTTCGCCCATTGTCCTATTGCACTGCACAAAATTCCGGCTATGTATGGGCCTATGACCATGCCCGCAGAGCTTCATGCCGGATATCGCAACTTCCGGTCCACCCGTTTCGCCCAGGAAGAAGAGCGCTATCGCGCTGTTTCCGCCGGCCAGCATCCCCACACCATGATCATCGGCTGCGCCGACAGCCGCGTCGATCCGGCAACTATCTTCTCCGCCGGTCCCGGCGAGCTGTTCGTCGTACGCAATGTGGCCGCGCTGGCTCCGCCCTGCGAGGATCCCGATGTAGGGTTTCATGGCACTTCGGCAGCGCTGGAATTCGCTGTCGAGGGCATCAAGGTGCGCGATATCGTGGTGATGGGCCACGGACTATGCGGCGGGGTTGCCGCCTCGCTGAACGCCTCGCGCGGGTTTCCGGTCGGCCGCTTCATCGGCCCCTGGGTCGGTATTCTCGATCAGGTGCGCGACGAGATGCTGGCGTCCGATCCCGCGCTTGGCAGCGAGGACAAGCAGAAGGCGCTGGAACTGCTGGCGGTGAAGCTGTCGCTGAAGAATCTCGAGAGCTTCCCCTTCGTGGCGCGGGAAGTGCGGCGTGGTAACCTGCGCCTGCACGGTGCATGGTTCTCCATCGCCGAGGGCAAGCTGCAATGGCTCGACCCCGAAACCGGTCGCTTCGACGTGCTGGCGGAGTAGAGCGTTTTCGCTTGCCTTGGAGGCCGCACGGTTTCATGCTCCCTCAAGCCGGCTGTCATAGGCCGGACAGGGAGGCACTATGATGGTTCGACCGGCGAAACTGCGCCTGCGGATTCCAACTCTTTTACGTCTGGCGGCAGCTGGAGCGCTGATAGGCGGCGCTGCCACTGGCGGGGCCGTACATGCAGCTGATTTCTATGCCGGCAAGCGTGTCGTTTTCATTGTCGGTTATGCGGCAGGCAGCGGCTATGACGTCAATGCGCGATTCATAGCGCGCAATATTTCCAAATTCATTCCCGGAAATCCGAAAGTCCTGGTGCAGAACATGCCGGGGGCAGGCACGCTGAATGCAACGAACCATGTCGCCAATCTTGCCGAAAAGGACGGAACGGTCGTCGGTTTCATCGCAAGGGGCATGGCGCTGGAGCCGCTGTTCGGCGGCAAGGGCGTGCGCTTCGATCCGCTGAAGCTGAACTGGATCGGCAGTACCAGCCGCGAGGTGTCGGTGATCGCCGTGAGGGGCGATGCCGGAGTCAACCGGATCGAGGATGTGCGCAACAAGCAAGTGATCGTCGCAGGGCCTGCACCGGGCACCGACGGGGTGACCTATCCGAATGTCCTCAACAATCTTATCGGCACGAAGTTCAAGGTCATCACCGGATATCGCAGCGGCAAGGCCATGGCGCTGGCGGTCAAGCGCGGGGAGGTGCAGGGACGCGGGTCCTGGTCATGGGCCAGTTTCCGAAAGGAAGCGATGGACGATCTGAAGGCGGGGAAGCTGAAAGTCCTGCTGCAGATGGGCGTAGCAAAGTCGCCCGACCTCCCGAACGTGCCGCTGGTTCTCGACTATGCGAAAACCGGTGAACACAGGCGTATTCTCGACATCGTGCTGGCCGGTCAGGCGATGGCCTGGCCATCCTTCATGGCTGCCGACGTGCCGAAAGAACGGGTAGCGATTTTTCGCAAGGCATATTTGGACATGCTTGCCGACAAGGCGGTGCGGGCCGAGGGCGAGCGGATCGGCATCGATGTCGATCCGGTTCCGGGCGAAGAGATTACGGCGCTGCTGAAGCGGGTCTATGCATCGCCGAAGGCGCTGGTTGACAAGGTGAAGACGATGGCGGGGCGGCAGTAACCGGATCACCGCTCCGCTTGTCACCGGCATTGCGTATTGTTGCCGCGCAGCCAGCGGTTGCCGTTGAGATAGACGCCGTCGTTGCGCACTGAAAGCTGGAAGCTGCGGTTGTTCCCTTGCGCATCGGTCAGCGTCAGCACGCCGCTGGTCGTTAGTCCGGCTGCCTGCCAGCGGCCCTGATGGCCGCCGTTGAATGCGCCGCTGGCAAGCCCGCGGGTTGCGCCGCCGCCGCTTGCGCGCATGGCGTACATGCCGTTCGAGCACAGCCAGATTTCCTGCCGTTCGTGATAGCCGTTGCCTGTATAAAAGCGCACGAGGTAGCGGCCGCGCAACTGGGCGGCGAGGCCATTGGCGGCGCCCGGTTGCATTGCAGAAACCTGAACCGCCGCCATCAGCCGGTATTGCATGGTGCGAAGGAAGGTGCCGTTCTGTTGCGGCGCGATGCCGACGATAGCCAGCGCCCGCCCGTCCGTGAAGCGCCGGACAGTTACGAGGCCGGTGGCGGGGGCCGTGGTTCCGGCAACGGCGAAATCGTTCACCAGATAGTCGGAAGCCACATAGGGCTGGCGCAACGGCGTCAGATTGACGTTATTGCCGAGATTTACCGGGGCCGTCAGCTGCCGCATCACGGCGGAGGCATCGGCAAAGGTCAGCATGGCGATGTAGGTCGTGTTTCCGTCCGGCGCCACCAGAACGATCTTGTCCGCGCCGGCTGCCTAGGCGCGCCAGCCTTGCGGCGGCTGCAGGCTCATGCCGGCCGTGACAGTTATCGCACCCTGTTGGGCAAGCGCCGAAGCAGCGGTTCCGATGCCAGCGGCAAACGGTACGATGCAGGCCAGCGCCAGCGCGGTGCGGCGGATGCGGTTCAATGCGTTCATGGTTAGCCCCTTTGATGTGACAGGCGCACTATCGCAGGGGCAGGCCGGGGAAGCTGTTCCGTGCGGAACACCTCGGCGCGCGGAAAAAACAGCCACCGGACGAAATGTTAGCCGCCGGTTGCCGCACGGCTCACAATCTTAATCGTAGTTAACAAATCATTTCCATCTTCCGTACTACGGTTGAAGCGAATCGGTCCGTGCGCTTGTCGCCGGGCCCGTAGCGGGAAGATGCATGGCAAAGCACGTGGCGGTATTGATGGGCGGCTGGTCGTCGGAGCGGGAGGTTTCCCTGCGCTCCGGCAACGCCTGCGCCAAGGCGCTGGAAGGCGAAGGGTTCAAGGTCACCCGCGTCGATGTCGATCGCAATGTCGCAGCCACGCTTGCGGCGCTGAAACCCGATGCCGCCTTTAACGCCCTGCACGGTCCCTATGGCGAGGACGGTACGATCCAGGGCGTGCTGGAAATTCTGCAGATTCCCTATACCCATTCCGGCGTCATGGCATCTGCCGTGGCCATGAACAAGCAGATGGCCAAGATCGTCATGGAGGCTGCTGGCGTGCCGGTGCCGCATGGCAAGGTGGTGCGCCGGCTGGATGCTGCGAAAGAGCATGTGCTGAAGCCGCCCTATGTGCTGAAGCCGGTGGCGGAAGGCTCCTCCTATGGCGTGTTCATCATTCGCGAGGACGCTAAGCATCCGCCGCAGGAGCTAAGTCGTTCCGACTGGCATTTCGGTGAGGAGCTGCTGGCTGAGGAATTCATCGCCGGGCGCGAATTGACCTGCGCCGTAATGGGCGACAAGGCCCTGGATGTGACGGAAATCCGCGCTGCGGACGGCGGCTGGTACGATTATGAAGCGAAATATTCGGATGGTGGATCAATTCATATCCTGCCTGCCGAAATTAAAGGAAATATTTACCTAAGGATTCAAGAGTTGGCGTTAAGGGCTCATAAAGCACTTGGGTGCCGAGGCGTCAGCCGTACAGATTTCCGTTACGACGATGGACCCGGGGGATCGGGACAACTCGTTGCTCTTGAAGTCAATACGCAGCCAGGCATGACAGAGGTGTCGCTGGTGCCCGAACTCGCGGCGCATGCCGGTATTTCATTTGGTGAACTTGTTCGTTGGATGGTGGAGGACGCCTCCTGCAACCGTTAAGGACCATAGGCCACTGGCTCCGGACCTCCAGGTCGCTGGCGGGCAAGCCCGCGCCGGTCAAGGCGCAGCCGCGTGCTGCTGCCGGCAAAGCGCCTCAGAAGACGGCTGCTGAAAAGCAGGGCGCAGCGAGAACTGCCGCGCCCTCGAAACCGCGCCGCCTTCGCGCGCGTGCGGCACCTCGCAACCGGTTCCAGAATTTTCTGCATCTCATGACACGCCGCGGGGCCGGGGTGGGCATGGCTGCATGCCTGTTGCTGGCGACCGGCGCCTATGGATCGATCCGCGGTGGCGGCTTCGAGCGCTTTATCGAAGATAATGGTTCGATTGCCGATATCGTGGCGCGCGGTTTCGGTTTCGGTATCGACGCCATCACCATCAGCGGGCAGCGTGAACTGCTCAGCACCGAGGTGCTGAAGATCGCCGGTATCCGCCAGCAGGAATCGCTGCTGTTCCTGGACGTGAACATTATTCGCGACCGGCTGGTGGCCTCGCCGATCATCCAGACTGCCAATGTGCGCAAGCTCTATCCGAACCAGCTGGTCATAACGATAGGCGAACGGACTGCCGATGCGCTGTGGCAGCGTGACGGTGAAGTGCTGATCATTGCCGCCGATGGCCGGATCATCGACAAGATGCGCGACCAGCGCTATTCGCAATTGCCCTTCATTGTCGGCGCCGGCGCCAACAAGAGATATGCCGAATACATGCGCATTCTTGCTGCGGCCGGGCCGCTCAAGCACCAGATCCGCGCCGGTACTCTGATCGGCGAAAGACGCTGGACAATCAAGTTCGCCAACAACCTGGATCTCAAGCTGCCGGAAACGGCGCCCGAGGATGCGATGGCGCAGTTCGTTGCGTTGAACAAGGCGTACGATTTGCTCGACAAGGATATGCTGATCGCAGACATGCGTGTGCAGGGCCGGTTTATCGGCCAGCTTTCGGAAGAAGCGATGGCCCGGCGCGAAGACGCAAAGAAGAAGCGCCCCAAACGCAAGGGAGGGGCGGCATGAGCAATCGCGATCTGTCTCCTCCGCGCATGAAGGCGCTGCACAGCAAGCGTGCGGCGAATGTCTGCGTTCTCGACATCGGCACCACCAAGATCGTTTGCCTGATTGGCCGCCTGATGCCGCTGGAGGGCAGTGAACTGCTGCGCGGGCGCACCCACCGCTGCAAGATCCTCGGTATTGGCGTGCAACGTTCGCGCGGGATCAAGGGCGGCGCGGTCGTCGACATGGAGATGGCCGAGAACGCCATTCGCCATGCAGTCGACGCGGCCGAGAGGATGGCGAAACTTCAGGTCGAGAGCGTCATCGTCAATATTTCCGGCGGTCGCATCGGATCGCAATGCCTGCAGGCGTCGGTGCCGCTTGGCAGCGCTCCGGTTGAGGGTCATGACATTCATCGCGCCCTGCAAATGGCGAGCGGTGGCCGCGAGGACGGCGGCCGTCCGGTGCTGCATTCCCTGCCAACCGGCTTCTCGGTGGATGGCGGGCCGCCTGTGCTCGATCCCAAGCGGATGGCCGGCTCGGAACTGTCGGCGCACATGCACATGATTACCTGCGAGGCGGTTGCCTTGCGCAATATCATGCTGGCGGTCGAGCGCTGCCATATCGAGATCGAGGCAGTCGTTGCTTCTCCCTATGCGGCCGGGCTGTCCGTGCTCGTCGAAGATGAAGCTGACATGGGCACCATCGTCCTCGATCTTGGCGGCGGCACGACATCGGCTTCCAGTTTTGCCGGCGGGGGCATCCAGTATTCCGATGCCATCGCCGTTGGCGGCAACCACGTTTCCATGGATATTGCACGCGGTCTGACGCTGCGGCTCGATGACGCCGAACGGCTCAAGACGCATTACGGCGCCTGTCTGGCGACGACCGCCGACGAGCGTGAAACCATCAGCATCGTGCCGGTTGGCGAGGAAGGCAGCACACCAAAGCAATTGCCGAAAATGGATCTGGTGAAGATCATCCGTCCGCGCGTCGAGGAAATCCTGGAACTGGTGCGCGATCGTCTCGCCGCAAACGGATATCCGGCCCATGGCGGGCATCGCGTGGTGCTGACGGGCGGCGGTTCGCTGTTACCGGGGATTCAGGACGTGGCGCGCCGCATCCTGTCCAACCAGGTGCGGATCGGCAGGCCGCTGGGAGTTCAGGGTCTGCCGGAATCAGCAAAAAATCCTGCATTTGCCGCGTCTGTCGGATTGCTTGTCTATCCGCAGGTGGCGGGGATCGAAAAGTTCGATCCGGAGCGTTCGCGTACCATGCTGGCGACGGGCACAGACGGCTATGTCAGCCGTGTGAGCCGGTGGTTGCTGGACAGTTTCTAGATCGGCGATTGCGGGCGGCGGCCGCCAATCGAGGATCGACATATCAACCGGGGTAATGCCCTTAATACGAAGAGGCCAGGTAATGAGCATCAATCTAAAAGTCCCTGAACTAAGGGAACTGAAGCCCCGCATCATGGTTGCGGGTGTCGGCGGAGCCGGCGGCAATGCAGTCAACAACATGATTGCATCGGGCCTGTGCGGCGTCGATTTCATCGTCGCCAACACCGATGCGCAGGCGCTGACCGCATCGCGCGCCGACCGGATCATCCAGATGGGCCTGCAGGTTACCGAAGGCCTGGGCGCCGGTTCACAGCCGGAAGTCGGCCGGGCCGCTGCGGAAGAAGCAATTGAGGAAATTCGCGATCACCTGACCGGCGCGCATATGTGCTTCGTCACCGCCGGCATGGGCGGCGGCACCGGCACGGGCGCTGCGCCAGTGATTGCCCAGGCTGCCCGCGACATGGGCATCCTGACCGTTGGCGTCGTCACCAAGCCTTTCCAGTTCGAAGGCCAGCGCCGCATGCGCCTGGCTGAAGGCGGTATCCGCGAGCTGCAGGAATGCGTCGACACGCTGATCGTCATCCCGAACCAGAACCTGTTCCGGGTTGCTAACGAGAAGACGACCTTCGCCGACGCCTTCGCCATGGCCGACCAGGTGCTGTACTCCGGCGTTGCCTGCATCACCGACCTGATGGTCAAGGAAGGCCTGATCAATCTCGACTTCGCCGATGTTCGCGCCGTCATGCGTGAGATGGGCAAGGCGATGATGGGCACGGGCGAAGCGTCCGGCGAGGGCCGTGCCGTGATGGCGGCGGAAGCTGCCATCGCCAATCCGCTGCTCGACGAAACCTCGATGAAGGGAGCGCGTGGCCTGCTGATTTCCATCACCGGCGGTTCCGATCTCACTCTCTACGAAGTCGATGAAGCGGCCAGCCGTATCCGCCAGGAGGTGGACGAGGAAGCCAATATCATTCTCGGTGCAACCTTCGACGATGCGCTGGATGGCATCATCCGCGTTTCGGTTGTCGCAACCGGCATCGACAGCGCTGGCGAAATGCAGCAGCAACCTCCGGTGCGCATAGCCGATGTATTGCCGCGCCCGCGCATGATCGCTCCGGCTGCCGCCGCCCCCGCGGCCCAGCCTGTGCCGGCTCCGGTAGCTGCGGCTGCTCCTGCGCCGCAGCCGCAGGCCATTGAGCAGATTTCATTCGAGGCCGCCGCCGAGGCAGACGAGGCGTACGATGACAGCCACGATCACGAGCAGTATCACAGCGAACCGGAACCGGTTGCCGCGCAGCTGCAGCCTCAACCTGCTCCGGCTCCCGTTGCAGCGCCGGTCCCTGTTGCCGCGGTAGCGCCTGCCCCAGCACCTGCTCCATCTTCGGCCCAACAGCACTATCACCACGAAGCTCCGCAGCAGGCCTATCAGGCTCCAGGTCAAGCGCCTGCATATGCGCCTGCAGCACAGGCTGAGGCGATGAGCGAAGTGGTGCGGCCGGTTCCCATGCCGCGGGTCGAGGATTTGCCGCTGCCTGTTCAGGAGCAGTTGCGCGCCCAACGCAGCGACGCGCCGGCCCAGCCGTCCGGTCCCGAGCAAAAGCGCCGCTCACTGCTTGAGCGTCTGGCTTCCTTCGGTGTCAACCGCGATTCGGAGTCCGCTCCGGCTCGTCAGCAGCCGGTGATGCGCGAAGCGGGACCGATGGTCCAGCCGCCGCGCGCTCCTGCTCCGGCTCAGCCGCGTCCGGTTGCTCCGCCCGCCGCTGCCGTCCAGGCAGCGATGCCGCCAGCTGCACCGGCCCAGCCACAGGTTCAGCAGATGCACAGCGCGCCTCCGGCCCAACCTGCCCAGGGTCAGCCAGGTCCGACCCATGCAGCCTATGGCAAGCGTCCGGCTCCGCAGCCCGCCCGGGCTCCGCAGCAGGCGCAGCTCGATCTGCATGGCCGGCCGCAACAGCCGCAGCTGCGACCGATCGAGGACGAACAGCTTGAGATTCCGGCATTTCTGCGCCGGCAGACCGGCTGACGCGAATCTGCCCGGGGGATGATCCGCCGGGAGGCGCATGTTTCGGAATCGAAACGTAATATCTGTTCACGGAACAGTCTCGAATATAAAAATCCCGTCCGTGAGGGCGGGATTTATCTTATTGAAAAGATGAGATAAAAATACTGTAAACGGGTATTAATAATTTGCGGGGATGATGTAACGAACCGATAGAAAGCGTGATTTTGTCGAAATCGTGCCCGGGGGTATGTTCTCGTCCGTCAGAGCGTATTCGCGCTCCGCAAGGTTGAGAGACCAAGGCATCGTTTGGGGACCTGCCGGCATCTGGCTTACGACTGGTGGCTGGAGACTGGCAAGAAAAATGGTGCTGGCTGACGAATCCGGTTCCCGGGGCCATCACTGGCATCCGGCGAGCGGGAAAGGAGTTGGCGGTGGTTCTTCCGGGGGAGCCGACATTTCTGGGTCACGCGTATCCTGTCGTGCAGCGTTTCACTGCAGCAGGGTTCCGTGTGTCTGAATTTGAAATGTCCGGCAGCAGTATATTGGATCGGTGCTTTATATGAACGTAGTGCGGCAGAAGACATTCACGAACGGTTCGGCGCTCCAGACAACGCTGGCCGACCGGGTTGAGCTGACGGGCCTTGGGGTCCACTCCAATGCCCCTGTTACTGTTATTCTGCATCCTGCTGATGCCGATTCCGGCATTTCCTTCCTGCGTACAGGTATTGACGGTCAGGAGGGCAAGTTCATCCCGGCGAAATGGTCGAGCGTTACCATGACGGAGCTGTGCACCGTTATCGGCGATTCCCGGACTGGCAGCGTTTCCACGATCGAACATCTGATGTCGGCTCTTTCGGGGCTGGGCATCGACAACGCGCTGATCGAAATTGACGGTCCGGAAGTTCCTATTCTCGACGGGTCGGCTGTACGGTTCGTCGACGCCATCGACGAAGTGGGGATTGTCTCGCTTGGCGCTGCGCGCCAGTTCGTCAAGGTGCTGAAGCCTGTTCGTGTCGATATCGGCCGCGGATATGCCGAACTGCTGCCGGCCGAATCCTGCTTCCGCCTCGAGGTGGAAATTGATTTCGAAAGCCCGGTTGTCGGCCATCAGACGCGTATTTTCGATCTTGATCCGGCCCATTACCGGTCAGAAATTTCAGCAGCCCGGACATTCGGCTTCCTGCGCGATGTGGAGCGCCTCTGGAAGGCCGGCTTTGCCCTTGGCGCGTCTCTGGAAAATACGGTAGCATTGGAAGACGAGCGGGTGTTGAACCCCGAGGGCCTTCGCTATCCGGACGAATTCGTGCGGCACAAGACACTGGACGCCATCGGCGACCTGGCACTGGCCGGGGCTCCGTTGATCGGTCACTATCGTTCCTACTGCGGTGGCCACAAACTGAATGTTGCGGTGCTTGAGGCACTGTTTGCTGACAGCGATGCCTATGCTTTGGTGAAGGCGCCGCAAAGCCGTAGCCGCCGTGCGCGCGGCGGTGCTATGGCCGCCGTAGCACCTGCGTTCGGCCCGGACGTTCACTAATCGCGATTGCGCATTAACCACGATTTTGAAAAACCGGGCAGATTGTGCGCGCTTTCGCCCTGGCGCTCAGGTGCGTATGCAGGTCTTGCATTGTCAATTGCGACCTGCAGCAGCAAGTTATCCATGCCAGTTGATCGATATATCTGATTTGATTGGTATAAATAGGTCCTTGCCCGGAGGGCAGGCGGATTTTCGCCATAATCGTGCGATCAGGTGAAACGGGTGCGGCATGCAATTGCAGGCATTGGCATTTGCCGGCGCATTGGGGTATGAGAGTTAACCGGCCGGTAACAATCTCGCCGGCAATCCGGTTGTATGGTTGGCCGGGGATTTTTTTGCCTTTCCGCCATGGCGCGGCAGGTGGGTGATAGAGGCGCCAGTTTTACGGGCAATGGCCTGACCGGCGGCTTAGGGCGGCGTTCGACGGGCGGACGTCAAGGAGATTTTGCGTTTCCCCTTGAGGCTCTGGCCGCGGGTGGGCAAACCGATGAGTGGCAGGGCATTCTCGCAGATGAAACGAAATACCATTGTGACCGGTGGAACCGATGAGGCCCGTTCCAATTCGCAGGGCATGACATCGCGCATGGTTTCACTCGCCCAGCGTGCCGCAGATGCAGGCATGGCGTCCGGCGGACGGTTGGCTCGTGCCGCAGCTGTTGCTGCTCTCGTTGTTTCTGTTGCCGGCTGCTCCACGGTCGATTCGTTTTCGTCGCTCAATCCGTTCGGTGGCGAGAAATACAAGACCAAGGTGTTGCCGGACGTTCCTGCACAGGGCATCTACGATCAGGGCCTGGCTCGCATGTCCCGGAAGGATTACACCGGCGCGGCCAAGAAATTCGAAGAGCTGGAAAAATATCATCCCTTCACGCAGTGGTCGCGCAAGGGATTGTTGATGTCGACCTACGCCTATTACGAAGGCGGCAAGTATGACGAATCGAGCGCATCGGCCCTGAGGTATGTGAACCTCTATCCATCGACGAAGGAAACGCCTTACGCGATGTATATTGTCGGCATGTCGCTGTACAACCAGATCCCGGATATCACCCGCGATCAGGAGAACGCCGAGCGCGCCATCATCGTCTTCAACCAGCTGATAGAGAAGTATCCGAAGTCGGAATATGTCGAGGACGCGAAGTACAAGGTAACCGTGGCGCGCGACCAGCTTGCCGGCAAGGAAATGTCGGTTGGCCGCTATTACCTGAAGCGCAGGAATTTCGGTGGTGCGATCAATCGCTTCCGCAACGTGTTGGCAAAATACCAGACGACCCGCCATGTCGAGGAGGCGCTCTACCGCCTCGTGGAAGCCTATCTCGGTCTTGGTATCGTGCATGAAGCACAGACAGCCGGCGCCGTTCTGGGCCACAACTATCCGGACAGCCAGTGGTACAAGGACGCCTACGCGCTGCTGACCGGTCGCGGCCTGAAGCCGAACCGCAGCGCCGGTTCGTGGATCGCCCGTCTTTTCCCGGGGACCCGCCGCGGCTGATCCATTAGCCGTTTGACGGAATCAGCAGGCGACTCTAACGTCTTGACGCTTCGGATCGCCGGTGCGGTGCGGGCGTGCGCTTGCGGTAGCGGCACATTTCTCCGCTCCCGGTCAGCCAGCTCAAAGCCAGCAGTATAGCGGCATCCGGCGCACAAACGATTGCGCACATAACTGCCGCGCACAACTGCAATGCAAGACTGCAATGGATTTGGAAAGACGGGATGCTGGCGGGGCTATCGATCCGTAATATCGTCCTGATTGACCGGCTCGATCTGGAGCTGGCGCCGGGCCTTACTGTGCTGACCGGCGAAACCGGCGCGGGCAAATCCATTTTGCTCGACGCCTTTGCGCTGGCCCTTGGCGGGCGCGGCGACGGCACGCTGGTGCGCACGGGAGAATCCCAGGGACAGGTCACGGCGGTATTCGATATCGGCGCCAATCATCCGGCGGTGTTTGCCGCACGCGATGCGGGAGCCGAGGTCGAGGGAGAGTTGATCCTCCGGCGTGTGCAGATGGCCGACGGACGTACACGCGCCTTCATCAACGACCAGCCGGTGAGCGTGCAGTCACTGCGCAATGTCGGTTCGGAACTCGTCGAAATCCACGGCCAGCATGACGACCGGGCTCTGGTCGACCCGGCCAGCCATCGCGACTTGCTGGATGCATTCGGCCGTCTCGAAGGGCAGGTGAAGGCGGTGCGCGAGGCGCATGGCGCATGGCGTTCGCTGCGCGAGGAACTGGATGCCGAGCGTGCGCGTGTGGAAGCGGCGATGAAGGAGGCCGATTTTCTTCGCCATGCACATGCGGAACTGAGCGCGCTCGATCCGCAGCCGGACGAGGAAGATGCACTGGCCGAGCGACGCAGCGTCATGCAGCAGTCGGCCAAGGTGGCCGACGATCTGCGTGAGGCGTTTGAGTCGATCGCCGGCAACCAGCCGCTGGCCTATGCCCTGTCCGGCATCCTGCGGCGGCTGGAGCGCCGCGCGCCGCAGGCTCCGGTGCTGCTGGAGCCGCCGCTGAAAGCGCTCGAAGAGGCTATGAATTCGGTGGAGCTTGCCGGCCAGGTTCTGGAACAGGCCCTGCGCGATTGCGAATTCGATCCGCACGAGCTGGAGACTACGGAAGAGCGGCTGTTCGCCCTGCGCGGTGCGGCGCGCAAATATTCCGTGCCGGTGAGCGGTCTGGCCGAACTGGCTGAGCGCTTTGCAGCCGATCTCGCCGATCTCGATTCCGGCGAAGCGCGCGTCGCCGATCTCGAAATCCAGCTCAAGGCGGCGGAAACGGCCTTGCACAAGGCGGCGAGCGCCCTGTCGCAGGCGCGCCAGAAGACGGCGAAGGAACTCGACCAGGCCGTGGCAAAGGAACTGGCGCCGCTGAAGCTGGAGAATGCGCGCTTCACGGTGTCTGTCGAAAAGGCCGGCGAGGAGCCGGGCCCGGACGGCTATGACCGGATCGAATTCTGGGTGCAGACCAATCCCGGCACGCGGCCCGGGCCGATGATGAAGGTTGCGTCCGGCGGCGAACTGGCTCGCTTCATGCTGGCATTGAAAGTTTCACTCGCCGATCGCGGTTCTGCGCCATGCCTTGTTTTCGATGAAATCGATACCGGCGTCGGCGGGGCTGTGGCGGACGCCATCGGCCAGAGGCTGGCGCGGCTGGGATCGAAAGTGCAGGTGCTTGCGGTAACCCATGCGCCGCAGGTGGCGGCGCGCGCCTCGACGCATATGCGCATTTCCAAGTCTGCGCCGGATGCCGGCAAGGGCCGCAAGAAGGCGGCTGCAGGTGCGTCCGTTGCGACACGGATCACTACGCTTGCCAGTGAGGACCGGCAGGAGGAAATCGCCCGCATGCTGGCCGGGGCGACGATCACCGACGAAGCAAGGGCGGCAGCCGCACGGCTACTGGAACATGCGGCAGGTTGAGTGGTGAGCGCTAGTGTCGCGACCGAAATCCGGTTTCCACTTTTCGCGAAGCGCTATAGATTGCGGCTATGAAATCACCTGCCGCCGCAAATTCGAAACCATCACTGCGCTCTGCCCGCAAGGAACATGACGGCCTTGCGGCCGAGATCGCGCGCCACAACATCGCCTATTACCAGAACGACGCGCCGGAGATTTCCGATGCGCAATACGACGCTATGCGGCAGCGGCTGGAAGAGCTGGAAGGTTTCTATCCGGAACTGGCCGAGCGAAACGATGTCTCGCAACAGGTTGGCGCAGCTCCGTCTGAAAAATTCGCCAAGGTCAAACATCGCGTTGCGATGCTGTCTCTGGGCAATGTTTTTGCGGATGAAGACGTGAGCGACTTCACCGGCCGTGTCAGGCGCTTTCTCGGGCTCAGGGACGATACGCCGCTGGCCTTTACCGCCGAACCGAAGATTGACGGGCTGTCCTGCGCCATCCGTTACGAGGGCGGAGAATTCGTGCAGGCGGCAACGCGCGGCGACGGCTACGAGGGCGAGGATGTCACGGCCAACGTGCGCACGATCAAGGCCATTCCACACCGGCTGAAAGGCCGGGGCGTGCCGGATGTGCTGGAAGTGCGCGGCGAAATCTACATGGACCGGCACGCGTTTGCGGCGCTGAACGAGCGGCAGGCCAAGGCAGGTGAGAAGGTCTTCGCCAACCCGCGCAATGCGGCGGCGGGGGCGCTGCGGCAACTGGACTCCTCCATTACCGCAAGCCGTCCGCTGCATTTCTTCGCCTATACATGGGGCGAGATATCCGGCACGCGCCCGGCCGATACGCAGATGGGAATGATCGAGGCCTTCGCGGAGTTCGGCCTGCCGGTCAATCCGCTGACGAAGGTTTTGAAAAGCGCCGACGAGATGATCGCCCATTACCGCATGATCGGCGAGCGGCGGGCGGAACTTGCATATGATATCGACGGGGTTGTCTACAAGGTCAACGACCTGCATCTGCAGGAACGCCTTGGATATGTGTCGCGTTCGCCGCGCTGGGCGGTGGCGCACAAGTTCCCGGCAGAGCAGGCGATCACCATCCTGCGCGATATCGAAATACAGGTCGGGCGCACGGGCGCACTGACGCCGGTGGCGAAACTGGAACCGGTCACCGTGGGCGGCGTCGTGGTATCCAATGCAACGCTGCATAACGAGGACGAGATTGCCCGCAAGGATATTCGCATCGGCGATCATGTTGTCGTGCAGCGCGCCGGCGATGTCGTTCCGCAGGTCGTGGAAGTGGTGCTCGACCGGCGCGAGAAGAATGCAAAACCGTATGTCTTTCCCGAGGTGTGTCCGGTCTGCGGATCGGCGGCGGTGCGCGAGCTGGACGCCAAGGGCGAGGCAGATGCGGTGCGGCGTTGCACGGGCGGGCTGATCTGCAAGGCGCAGGCGGTAGAACGCCTGAAGCATTTCGCCTCGCGCAACGCCTTCGACATCGAGGGGCTGGGCGACAAGCAGATCGAGTTCTTCTTCGAGAAGGACCTTGTGCGCTCGCCGGCGGAAATCTTCACGTTGCAGAAGCGCGACAGCGAAAGCCTAACAAAGATCAAGAATTATGACGGCTTTGGCGAGACGAGCGTGCGCAAGCTGTTCGCCGCCATTGAGGAACGGCGCAAGATCGATCTTAACCGGCTGATCTTCGGGCTCGGCATTCGCCATGTCGGGGAAACCAATGCGCGGCGGCTGGCGCGGCACTTCGGGACTTTCGAGGCGTTGCAGGCGACGGCGCGCGCGGCCAATGATCCGGATGCATCGGAGCGTGCGGAACTCGTCAACATCGACGGTATTGGTTCGGTGGTGGCAGAATCCATCATCGAATTCTTCAACGAACCGCATAACATCGAGGCGGTCGGGGCGCTGCTGAAAGAGATCGATCCACAGCCCATGGAAGCGGTCGCTTCGCAATCGCCCGTCTCCGGCAAGACGGTGGTCTTCACCGGTTCGCTGGAGCGCATGACGCGCGACGAGGCAAAAGCCATGGCCGAGCGGCTGGGTGCAAAAGTGTCCGGCTCGGTATCGAAGAAAACAGATCTCGTGGTTGCGGGACCGGGAGCAGGATCGAAGCTCGCCAAGGCCGAACAGTTCGGCGTCGAGGTGATTACCGAGGACCAGTGGTTCGAGCGGGTGGGCGGATAGGCTTACTTCCGCCCCAGCGGTTTCGTCGCCTGCGCCAGCCATTTTTTCGTTGCAGCATCGACCAGCGGCGACAGCGCCTTGCGCACGCGCGCATGATAGGCGTCGAGCCATTTCAATTCGTCGCGGGTCATCAGCGAAGTATCGACCAGCCGCAGATCGATAGGGGCGAGCGTCAGGGTTTCGAAGCAATGGCTCTCGCCTTCGCCGTCCTTGATGCCGGCTTTCGTTACGGCAACAAGGTTTTCGATGCGGATGCCGTAAGCGCCGGACTTGTAATAGCCGGGCTCGTTGGAGAGGATCATGCCCGGTTCCAGCGCCACGGACGGGCGCTTGGAAATGTTCTGCGGACCTTCATGCACCGATAAAAACGCGCCGACGCCGTGGCCGGTGCCGTGGGCGTAGTCGATGCCGGCTTCCCACAACGACTGACGGGCGAAGGAATCCAGATGCGCGCCGCTGGTGCCTTTCGGAAACACCGCGCGGGCAATGGCGATATGGCCCTTGAGTACGCGGGTGAAACGGTCGCGCATCTCGCGGTTTGGTTCGCCAACGGCAATGGTGCGGGTGATGTCGGTGGTGCCGTCGCGATACTGCGCGCCGGAATCGAGCAGGAAGAGCCCCTTGCCGATGCGCCGGTTGGTGCTTTCCGTGACGCGATAGTGGACGATGGCGCCGTTCGGGCCGGCGCCGGAAATCGTCGGGAAAGATACATCTTCCAGCCTGCCGGTTTCGCGGCGGAAAGTTTCCAGCGCCTCGACGGCGTCGATTTCCGTGAGCTTGCCTGCCGGTGCTTCGCTGTCGAACCATGCCAGGAAGCGCGCCATGGCGGCGCCGTCGCGCAGATGGGCAGCGCGCGAGCCGTTGAGTTCGGCGGAATTCTTGATCGCTTTCATGGAGCGAACCGGATCGGCCGCCACACGCGCGGTTCCCTTGGCTGCTTCCAGTTCCTGCACCAGTTTCACCGGCGCGGTCTGCTGGTCGAAGAGGACGATGGCGCGGGCGCGTCCGAGCTTGCGCAGTGCCGGGATCAGCGCGGCAGGTTTCTCCAGTTGCAGAAACGCCTTCAGCGCCGCGCTGTCTTTCGCGCTGACCTTGGCGGGATCGATATAAAGCTGCGGCTTGCCCCTCTTGGGAACGATGGCGAAGCACAGGACGAGCGGGGTATGCGATACATCGCGGCCGCGGATGTTGAATGCCCAGGCGCAGTCGTGCGGGTCGCTGAGGACGATGGCATCCGCATTTTCCAGCGCTGCGCGGATGCGGGCGATCTTGTCTCTGGCGCTCACGCCGGCCAGCGACTGCGGATAGATCCACAGCGGCTCGCAGGGCGGGGCCGGGCGGTCGTCCCAGACGGCATCCAGCGGGTTTGCCTCCACGGCAACCAGCTTTGCGCCGGCCGAAGCGGCGGCGGCCTGATAGGATTTCAGGCTGGCGGGTGTCGTCAGCCAGGGATCGTAGCCAAGCACGTCGCCCTTGCGCAGGTTCTTCGTCAGCCAGCTTGCGGGCGTGGTGTCCATGATGGCGACGGGCTCGAAGATTTTCGTATCGACCTGATCGCGGACCTGCAGCGTGTAGCGGCCGTCGACAAAAATGGCGGCCTTGCGGTCGAGCACGATGGCGAGCCCTGCCGAACCTGTAAAGCCAGTGAGCCATGCCAGGCGCTCGGCCGATGGCGGCACATATTCGCTCTGGTGTTCGTCTGCGCGCGGAATCACAAAGCCGGTCAGCTTTTGCTTGCGCATCTGCGTCCGCAGGGCCGCCGCCCGCGCCTTGCCGAAGCCCGGATCGGCGGTTTCGGAAAAGGTCTGGAAGCGGGCTTCAAACATGGCTTTGTCCAAAGGATTATTCCGGGCCGTTCAGGCCGGGCTGTGCCGAAAAGCGATCGTAGCGCCGCCGCGCGCTGCCGCCGTTGCGCATGAGCAGGGTGGCCCAGCCTTCGAGGTCGATCCGCTTGACGAGCGAAAAGTCCTGCGCGCCATAGGCTGAGAGAACGCCGGGCACGTCCATCGACAACAGGCCTGACAGTACAATCTCGGTTTGCAGCGTCGAGGCCTTGGCGATGGAAGGCGCTAGGCCGCGCAGGGGCTTGGCAAGGATATTGGCGAAGATCAGGTCGTAGGGCCGCTTGTTGCGGATATGCGGATGCTCCAGCCCGGTGGCCACGATGGGGCGCACCCATGGCGAGACATTGTTGAGGGCGGCATTCTCGATCGTCGTCTCGACGGAGACCGGGTCGATGTCGCTGCACATGATCGGCTGATGCAGCACCTTGGCGGCTGCGATGGCGAGTACGCCGGTCCCGGTGCCGACGTCGAGAATGTTGGCCGGGCGGCGCTGCTTGAGTATTTCATCCAGCATCAGCAGGCAGCCGCGGGTCGTGCCGTGGTGGCCGGTGCCGAAGGCCAGCGCGGCATCAATTTCGATGGCGATGCGATTGCCGGCGCGGCGCGCCGCCTCGCGGTCGCGGCTGGTATGGACGATGAAGCGGCCGGCATCGACCGGGTCCAGCCCTTCGGAAGCACTTGCCAGCCAGTCCTGCTCGGTAACGGTGGAGAACTGCACCTTGCCGGCCAGATCGTCACCGGCAATGCCGCGCACCAGATCGCGGATCATCTCCTCGTCGGGCGGATTGGCGAAATAGCCCTCGACAATCCAGTCGCCGGTTTTCCAGCTTCTGGTGTTCGGCTCCAGCTCGAAGGCCGAGGCGGCAGCCTCTGACATGTCGAACATTTCGACGACAAGATTGGCGATGGCGTGCGCATGCGCTTCGCCGCAGATAAGCTGCATTCGGTGTGCAGCATTGTTGGGGGGCAGACCTTCGAGCATGGGCATGCGATACCACGGGACACGCCGCCGCGCCAGCAGGGGAATTTTGACCGATGCAGAAGATTTTTCAGCCATTCCTTCTTGCCGCCAGCCTGTTGCTGATGACCCTGCCGGGTGCGCAGGCGCAGGGCGCAGGATCAACCGCGTCAGGCAGGGCAGACGAGACAGGCAAGGCGCCGGTATCAACGACCCGGACCATGGAAGCCTATGGCCGGGCATATCCCTATTGCCGGGAATGGAGCGACAACTGCCAGGTCTGCCTGTCCGGCGATGATGGCAGGATTGTCTGCTCCACGGTGGCCATAGCCTGCGTCCAGAAGCCGATAGAGTGCCGGTCCCTGCGCTGGTCGCTGCCGGCAAAGGATCCTGCGCGCAGGGACGCGGGTAGCAAGGCATCTGTCGACAAGAAATAACCCAGTCGGCTGGTTTGCGTCTGTGTGCGCTGGCGTACACGGGTGCGGCGGCCCCCAGCCCCCTGTTCCGCAGGTGACAGCTTTCCGGGCGGCAGCCGGGCATTCTCCAATCCATCGAAGCAACGCGATAACCGCGAAGCGATTTTGGATGGAGAGAGACAATGGCTATCAACGTAACGGGTCCGGGCTGGCGCACGGTAATCAACGGCACGAATGGCAGAGATGTTCTGCTGGGCACGGACGATATGGAAACGATCGCCGGGCATGGCGGCGCGGATCTCATCTATGGCAGCGGCGGTGCTGACCAGATCATCGGCGACGATGAAGGCGCGGCAAACTTCCTCGACACTGTCAGCTACGAATATTCCGGTGCAGCCGTTCAGATCGACCTCAATGCGGCTTCCCAACGTGGCGGCGATGCCGAAGGCGATGTTTTGATCTCGATCGAGAATATCACTGGCAGCCGCTTCAACGATACTATCACGGGCGACAAGGGCGACAATGTCCTGAACGGCGGTGCGGGGCTCGACGTCATCAACGGCGGCGGCGGTAGCGATACGCTGTTCGGCGGTTTCGATCGCGCCAACGACATACTCGATGGTGGCAGCGGGTCCGACTGGGTGGATTATTCGGCGGCTTCGCGCGGCATGACGATCCAGCTCCAGGAGCTGAAAGGGTTCACCTTTGTGGATGGCTTCGCCTCGCTCGACCCTGCCTTGTCCACGTTTCAGTTCGGCGGCAAGACCTATACGACGCTGACGCCGGCGGTGCAGGAGGACACGCTGCGCAATATCGAGAATGTGGTTGGCACGCAGTACAACAACACGATTACCGGAAATTATCAGAACAACATCATCGACGGCGGCGCGGGAGCAGATGCGATTAACGGCAAGGGTGGCATCGATACGGTGACTTATGCCAGCGACCGTTCCGGCGCAGACCTGTTCATCGACCTCTTGCAGAGCGTGCAGCATGGCGGGCATGCCGAGGGCGATACGCTTGTCTCCATCGAGAACATTATCGCAAGCAACGGCGACGACTCCATCTTCGGCAGTAACGGCAACAACAGGCTGGAAGGCGGTGCAGGCGCCGACGTCATCTTCGGGCGCGACGGCAATGACACGATCGTGTCGGGCAGCGGTGCAGACTATCTCGACGGCGGACAGGGGATGGATACGTTCGTGTTCAACTTCACCGGCGACTCCGGCGCAACGGTGGTAACCGGCTTCCAGGCGCAGCTGGCAGGGGTTTCCTCCTACAACATCAATCTGGGCATCGACACGATCCGCAATTTCGAAACCGGCATCGACATGATCGACCTGTCCGGCATCGATGCCGATATTAACAGCACCGGCAACCAGCAGTTCGACTTCGTCAGCAAGTTTACCGGCGATGCAGGTCAGCTCGTCTATGCCAATGGCATGCTGATGGGCGACGTCAACGGCGACAAGGTGGCCGACCTGTCAATCTTCGTGAACGGGTTGAACGCAGGCGACCTGATCCTGTAAGGGATGACGATATCCGAGCCGCGTCCCGAATTACAGAGCGCGGCTCTTTGTCGTTCTTTCTGCGATGCAGCGCTACTTCGTTTCGACGAAACTTTCCAGTACCATCTTGCGCCCGGCCTTGTCGAAGTCGACGGTCAGCTTGTTGCCGTCGACGGCCGCGACATTGCCCATGCCGAACTTGATGTGAAAGACGCGCGAGCCCTTCTGGAAGTTCGATCCGCCGCTCGACTTTGCGACCAGTTCGCCTTCTATCACTTTCGGCGCGGCGCGTGCTCCGGATGCGGCGGAGGAAGGATTATCGCGATAGGACTGGGCGCGCTTCCATCCCGGCGTCGTATAACTTGATCCGAAGGTATCGGTGGAGTTGAAGCGCGACACCGTATAGCCGCCGTAGTTGCCGGAATTGCTTTCGATCACCTCGACATGGTCGGCGGGAAGTTCGTCAACAAAGCGCGAGGGAATGGTTGTCTGCCACAGGCCGCGAATGCGGCGGTTGGTGGCGAAATATATGCGGGCGCGCTCCTTGGCGCGAGTGATGCCGACATAGGCGAGACGACGTTCCTCTTCGAGGCCTGCGCGGCCCTGTTCGTCGAGAGATCGCTGGTGCGGAAACAGTCCTTCCTCCCATCCGGGCAGATAGACGGTCTCGAACTCCAGGCCCTTTGCGCCGTGCAGGGTCATGATCGAAACCTTCTCGTCGCTGTCGCCACTTTCGGTATCCATAACGAGCGAGATATGTTCGAGAAAAGCGGCGAGATCGGGAAACTCCTCCATAGAGCGGATGAGTTCCTTCAGGTTTTCAAGCCGCCCGGCAGCGTCGGCGGAACGGTCTTTCTGCCACATGTCCGTATAGCCGGATTCTTCCAGGATCACTTCCGCCAGTTCGTGATGGGGCATCGACCCAAGTTGTGCGGACCAGCGATCGAAATCCGCAATCAGGGCGCGGATGGTCTGGCGCTGCTGCGGCTTCAGGTCTTCGGTTTCGCTGAGCATGCGGGCCGATTGCATCAGCGGAATGCGCGCCAGCCGCGCGTTGTCGTGCAGGATTTTCAGCGTCGCATCGCCGAGGCCGCGCTTGGGCGTATTGAAAATGCGCTCGAAGGCGAGATCATCTGCCGGCTGTGCGACACAGCGCAGGTAGGCCATGGCGTCGCGGATTTCCATGCGTTCATAGAAGCGCGGGCCGCCGATGACGCGATAGGGCAGGCCGAGCGTGATGAACCGTTCCTCGAACTCGCGCATCTGGAAAGAGGCGCGCACGAGAATGGCAATCTCGTCGAGCGATTTACCCTGCCGCTGCAATTGCTCGATATCTTCTCCGATAACGCGGGCTTCTTCCTCGGAGTCCCAGACGCTGCAAACTCCGGGCTTTTCGCCATCTTCGCCATCGGTGAACAGGGTCTTGCCGAGGCGACCATCGTTATGGGTGATAAGGTGCGAGGCAGCGGCGAGTATGTGACCCGTCGAGCGGTAGTTGCGTTCGAGGCGGATGACCTTTGCCCCGGGAAAATCCTTGTCGAAGCGCAGGATGTTTTCCACCTCCGCGCCACGCCAGCCATAGACTGACTGGTCGTCGTCGCCGACGCAACAGATGTTGTGCTGCGGGCTCTCCGGCGTCGATTGCGCCAGCAGGCGCAGCCACAGATACTGCACCACGTTGGTGTCCTGATACTCGTCCACCAGTATGTAGCGGAAGCGCTTCTGGTAGTCGGCGAGAATGTCGGGGTTCTCGCGGAACAGACGCACGCATTCCAGCAGCAGGTCGCCGAAGTCTGCGGCATTCAGGATCTTCAGCCTTTCCTGATAAAAGCCATAGAGCTTGCGGCCCTTGCCGTTGGCGAAGGCCTCGGCCTCGCCGGCGGGAACGCGTTCGGGTTCAAGGCCACGGTTTTTCCAGCCATCCATGAGGATTGCGAACTGGCGGGCAGGCCAGCGCTTGTCGTCGATGTTCTCGGCCTGCAGGATCTGCTTGATGAGGCGGATCTGGTCGTCTGTGTCGAGAATCGTGAAACCGGACTTCAGGCCAACGAGTTCGGCATGGCGGCGCAGTATCTTGGTGCTGATCGCATGGAAAGTGCCAAGCCAGGGCGTGCCTTCGGCGCCAGGGCCGGCCATCACCCCGACGCGCTCCTTCATTTCTCGGGCGGCCTTATTGGTGAAGGTGACGGCGAGAATCTGGTGCGGACGGGCGCGGCCTGTCGCAACGATATGGGCGATACGGGTGGTTAGCACCCGCGTCTTGCCGGTGCCTGCGCCCGCCAGTACGAGTACCGGGCCATCGAGCGTCTCAACCGCCTCGCGCTGTTCCGGGTTCAGGGCGTCGAGATAGCGTGGTGCTCCGGCGGCTGCCGCTCGGGCGCGCGCAGCAATGCCGCCCTCGCGCGGGACGGGAGGGCTTGAAAAATCGGGTTCGCCGGAATCGTCCCATGAAAAGGGATCGGACACGCTCTAGCTCCAGAAGTCTGCCGGGAATCCGGCTGCGAATCGCTCTCCCTAATGTGGGGCCGTAGGGCGCGAATGTCGAATTCGACAGAACTTCTATTCACAACGGCAAGATTTGACGGACGGTTGCTGGTTCCTGTTGGAGCGGCCTGTCATCCTGCGCTTTTTCCGGAGTTCTGCGCCTACTCGAACTCCATTTCCGCAAATACCGCCTGGGCATTGCGGCCTGCCAGCTGACTGGCGCCGGTCAGGCCGGCGAAGGCGGACTGGTCGATTTTGGCTGCGGCGTTCATGTCGCCATTGCGGTCCAGCACGACCCTTACACCCTTGCGAAGGGCCGCCAGATAGTCCCGCGTCTGCGCCCTCGCTTTGGCAAGCGTCCCCGGCTTGCCATGGCCCGGCATAACGATTTTCGGATTGAGCGCAGCCATCGCATCGAAGGACTTGATCCAGTCCGCACTGGCGGAAAGTGGCGCGGGAAGGATGCCGAGCATGCGGTCCATGAAAACGATGTCTCCAGCGAATACTATACGCTGTTGCGGCAGCCATACGAACAGGTCTCCGGGCGTGTGGGCGCGGCCGGTATGGCGCAGCTGGAAGCGTATGCCGCCGATGGTGATATCGTGTGCCTTGTCGAAGGTTTCCTGCGCATACTGCGGTTCGGTACCCGCCAGGCCATCCTTTCCGACGAGTTGCTGCAGCATCATCCACTGCATGTCGAACCGCGACTTCTGATCGGTTGTGGCTGCTTGCGAAGTGATCAGCCGGGCGCCTTTTGACTTCCAGTATGCGTTGCCGAGCCAGCGGTGATCCTGCCCGCCGGTATTGATGACCGCGACAACCTTCTTATCTGTAATACTGGCGATCGCAGCTTCAATGGCAGCAGCTCCCTTGGCAGTGCCGCCAGCGTCGATGAGCACCACGCCGGCGGACGTCACGACCACGCCAAAGGTCGCGTTGTTGGCGAGGTTTGCGGGCGAGCGCTGACCCAGTTTGCCGACAAGGGCATAGATGTTGTCTTCGACTTTAACGGTTTCCAGCGCATGGGCGGGAAAATACGCGATGCCAATCAGCATCAGCAGGCCAAGCAGCATGCGCATGTACAGGGTCCTCGTTGGTCCGGATTTGCCGGATGGGCCGGAATGGCGCGCACATCGCGGCAGCGCCCCGTCTCCCTTATATCCCCACCCGGAATTTCGCCATGATGACTATGATCAAGACCTGCATCAGCCCCTGTGAGGCGATGACCCAGAAATAGGCGCGGCTGAGGCGTGCGATCTTGGCTCCGTCAGGTTCCGGCTTGCGCAGTTCCAGGTAAACGCGGATCTGCGTCGGCAGCAGGTAGCCGATGCCCTGGATGGTCAGGATGGTGACGATCACGAGCGCCGCCAGCACCCAGCCGTAACCGGGCCAGTCGATCGCGAGATAGCCCATTTCTGCGGCCAGGTACCAGCCGGTCGTTCCGGTGATGATGGCAAGGCCCGGCAGTATGAACATGGTGCGCGGCGTCAGGCGCTTCATCACCTCGCGGCGGGTGGAAAATGGCGTCTGGCGCAGGATAGGGCCTATCACGAAGCCCATGAACAGGTCGATGCCGGTCCAAAGCAGGCCAGCAGCGACATGCAGGAAGTTCAGCGCCCACAGGTTGCCCCACGCGATAACGGCGATTATCACGGCGATGGACAGGATGAGCCAGACCAGGTTCAGCCAGTTGATGGGTGTCGGTTGAAATTGGCTGGAAGTCTGGATGGGGGATGATGTCACGTTACGTTCCGGTTTTCTTTTTACGGTCCTTGCGGCCATAATCGGTATTCCGCAAAAAAACGCAAACGGAAGGCTGCATCATGGATCAACTGGCGAAGGACGTACTGGATTTCTGGCGCGAGGCAGGTCCGAAGAAATGGTTCGCAAAGGATGATGCTTTTGATGCATCCATTCGCGAGCGCTTTGCGAAAGCTCATCGCGATGCCTCGCGCGGACTTTACGCAGCCTGGGAAGCGCAAGCGGAAGCAACGCTGGCCCTGTTGCTTCTACTCGACCAGTTTCCGCGCAATCTGTTTCGCGACAGCGCCCATGCTTTCGCTACCGATCCGATGGCGCTGAATATTGCAACGCGCTCGTTGCGGAAGGGATACGATGCCTGTTGCGGCGAACGGATGAAGCAGTTTTTCTACCTGCCGTTTATGCACTCGGAGGCAATTGCCGATCAGGAATATTGCGTCGCCTTGTGCCTGCAGAGCGGTAATGCGGAGAATGTGAAGTTTGCCCGCATTCACCGGGATATCATTGCAAGGTTCGGCCGGTTTCCGCATCGCAACAAGGTCATGGGTCGGGAGACAACGCCGGAAGAACAGCAGTTTCTTGACGAAGGCGGATTTGCGGGCTAGCCTTTTTTGCAAGAACGGTTGCGGGTGCGCAGCCCGCACGGTTCCCCCTCCCACGGGTTGCTCGCAACGGGCAGCCGTTAACGCGGTAGAGGGGTGAAGGGTGAGGGATCGAAGTCCGGCTTGATCCGCAAGGTCGCCGTTCTGGACGCTGACGATCCGCTCTCGGCGCGATCCCTCACCCACTTCTTGCTTTATGCATTTTGGCTTCGTTCTTCGTGCTGCTCGATTGAGCAGGTCAACCTGCTAGGAGGATCAACCTGCAACAGGCGGGCGGAGGTGTACCGGCCTCGCAGCGAAGGTCATGCGATGATCTAGCATGCGCCGGGCCATCTCCGATAGTGTGCCGGCGTGGCGGGCGCTTGCAGCGAGGTCGCGGGTTTCAAGTGGATCGTTCTGCATGTCGAACAGCATCGGCGGAACGCCTCCCGCAAAGTGGATGTATTTCCATCGCGTGTCGCGCAGGATGGCGGCGCGGCAACGCTCAGCATCGAGGCCGAACGTCTGCTGGAACCGGGTATCGTGGCCCTGCTCGCCGAATTCGATTTCCATGAATGCGGCGCTGCGCCAGTCGGTGGGCGTATCGCTGGCAATCCATTCTCCTGTGATCCATGGCAGCAGGCTCTTGCCGTCCATCGAAGCAGGGATGCTGCCGACGAGCCAGTCGAGCAGCGTCGGTGTTATGTCGATGCTCTCGGTGATGGCGGATATGCGCGAAGGCCGTGGTGCTGCCGGGTCGAACACGATCAGCGGAACATGGAATGCCGGGTCGAATACGCTTTCCTTTCCCCACAATCCCTTGTCGCCGAGCATGACGCCGTGGTCGGCAGTGAGGACGACGAGCGTTTCGCCGGCCTGTCCACTGTCCTTCAGAAAGTTCAGAAGGCGTCCGATGTGATGATCGACTTCTGCGACAAGGCCGAGGTAGATCGCGCGCAACGTCTGGGCGGTGCGCGTCGCCATCGTCGTATAGTTGCCGTCGAAGCCCCAGTAGAGCCCCTTCAACGGCTGGCTGAACCATGCCTCGAAAAACGGATGCTCAAGGGTGTTTTGAACTGCAAGCGGAATGTTCGCCGGGTCTACCAGCCTGTGCCAGGGATCGGGCGCTACGAGAGGCGGATGCGGCCGGATATAGGTAACATGGGCAAACCACGGCCTTCCTCGGCGTATCGACAGGGCCTTGATCGTCTGGTCGGTCAGAAATGCGGTATCGCTGTGGTCGGCCCGGTAGAGCGCGGGGCCGCCGAGTGTACCGTCAACGGGCCTGTATAGAGCCGTCAAGTTCATGCCGGGGGCAGAATCCGGTACGCTATAACCAAGCGAACGCAAATGGGCCGTCCATTGCTCTGCTGTTTCCCAGCGCATTTCGACGATTTCCCGAAATCCCGGCAATACGCTCTCGCAGGTTGCCAGATCGGGGTCGTTCGGGTCCCGGCCGCGCGGATCGACGCTGGTATCGGTATAGCCGAAGAGCAGCGGCTCGTAGCCGAGGCGGCGCACTTCGAGCGCGATATTGGTGTGCCAGGAGGCGAGCGGCGTGCCGTTGCGAATGGACCGGTGGTTCATCGCATACTGGCCGGTATGCAGGCTGGCGCGGGAGGGGCCGCAGGGCAGGGTAACGGTGAAATGGTTCTCGAAAACTGCACCTGCCGCGGCCAGGGCATCGATATTTGGTGTCGGCACGTGGCCAGACAGTGCTCCCGACAGTACGTCGGCCCGCAACTGGTCGATGACGATATAGAGAACATTTCGCTTTTCGGGCATCGCGTTACAGCCTCAACTGTGCTTCATACGAATGCATATTTGCGTTAATTGTATTGCGGGGCCGTTACGGTCCGCAGGTTTTGTCCGGCCGTAACCGCGCCGGGCCGGGAGATTTCGATGGACGATCTGGCACAGGTGCGGCGCGTGGACGGCGAGGCGCTCACCGCGCTGAAGGGCGAATTGCAGGGGCAGTTCGGCAACCGCTATTCAGACAATACGAGCGTGCGCGAGCAGCATGGCCATACCCTGACCTGGACCGGCAACCAGCCGCCGGATGCGGTCGTCTTCGCGCAGTCGACCGAGGAGGTATCGCAGATCGTCAGATTGTGCGCCCGCTACAAGGCGCCGGTCATTCCTTTCGGTACCGGCACTTCGCTGGAAGGGCATGTGAATGCGCCGTTTGGCGGTGTCTGCATTGATTTGTCGATGATGAAGCGGGTGGTTGCCGTCCATCCGGAAGATCTCGATTGCGTCGTCGAGCCGGGCATTACGCGCAAGGAATTGAACGACTACCTGCGCGACACGGGACTGTTTTTTCCGATTGATCCGGGCGCCGATGCATCCATTGGCGGCATGGTGTCGACCCGCGCATCCGGAACCAATGCGGTGCGCTACGGGACGATGAAGGACAATGTGATCGCGTTGACCGTGGTCATGGCCAATGGCGATATCGTGCGAACGGCGCGGCGGGCGCGCAAGTCTTCGGCCGGCTACGACCTGACGCGGCTGATAATAGGCGCAGAAGGCACGCTGGGCGTCGTCACCGAAATTACTCTCAAGCTGCACGGGATTCCGGAAGCCATCTCGGCGGGTGTATGTCCGTTTCCCGATATCGACGCGTGCTGCAATGCGGCGATCGCGACGATCCAGTCGGGCATTCCGGTGGCGCGGATGGAACTGATGGACAAGATTGGCGTGCAGGCGGTCAACATGCATTCGAAGCTGGGGCTGCCGGAGACCCCGATGCTGCTGATGGAGTTTCACGGATCCGATGCCAGCGTGAAGGAGCAGGCGGAGCGTTTCGGCGAAATTGCCGAAGATTTGGGCGGCGGGCCTTTTACATGGGCAACCCAGGCGGAGGAGCGAACGAAGCTGTGGCAGGCGCGCCATGACGCCTATTGGGCCTGTTTTACCCTGCGGCCGGGCACAAAAGCCATCGCGACGGATATCTGTGTGCCGATTTCGCGCCTCGCCGACTGCGTGAACGAGACACATAAGGATATCGCCGACTCCCGGCTGGTGTCGCCTATCATTGGCCATGTCGGTGACGGCAATTTCCACTGCAACCTGCTGGTCGACATCAATGATGGCGATGAAATGCAGAGGGCCGAAGGGTTTCTTGAACGGCTGGTGCAACGGGGACTGGCCATGGAAGGCACGTGTACCGGCGAACACGGCGTTGGTCAGGCCAAGATGAAATACATGGGTGAGGAACATTCCGCCGCGACACTTGGTGTGATGCGCACGATCAAGCAGGCGCTCGATCCCGACAACATCATGAATCCAGGCAAGCTGGTTCCGTGACGAGCCTGCCAGCCCGGATGGTTGTTCTTCCGGTATGACGGTTATCGCTTCGATGATTGCCTTGACAGCGCTGGCTCGAAGGTTGCTTCGCATATTGTCGTACCATGCAACTGCATGCCGCCACCGGCGTTGATTGCATGTGACAGCGAAAGGAGTGATCCGATGCATGAGTTGTTCAGACAGCGCTACGGAACCGCCAGCGGCAAGTCGCATGATTACGGAGACGAGCTGGTCCAGCATTACGGCAAGGTGGGAATTGGAGCCGTCGCCGCGGCGGCTGCTATTACCTCCAAGGCGCAAGCTGCGGACGGCCACGGCATGGTGGTGAACAACGGCAAGTCGAGAAAGCGCAAGGATACGTCATCCGATACTGGTGGATCGCGTAGCGGCCGGTGATCAGGATCGCCGGCAAGATGGCCGGCGAGTCCACCGTCAAGACAGTTTGTTGCCAGGCAATCTGATGGTGATGGTCCCGAAAAGCATTTTACCCCCGCTCCATTGGAACGGGGGCTTTTCCATCCCCGTAAATCGTAAGCAAGTCACCATTGCGCCACTAAATGCTGTATAGTTACCGCAGATTCCATCCGTCAGAGGTCTATCGGTCCGGTTTTGCGGTTCTTCAGGGAAATACTCACGATTGCCGCCGGGCTTGTTGCGGTGCTGCTCTGCGTGGCGCTGGCGGCGCCGTATTTCATCGACTGGAACCGCCACAAGCCGGTTATTGTCGACCTGTTGCAGAAAGCAACCGGGGCGAAGATCGTTGTCGATGGCGATATCGACCTGAAGATCCTGCCAAGTCCGAAATTGCGGCTGGGCAAGTTGCGCATTGCCGGGCAGGACGCGGATGCGCCGAAACTGGCCGCCAATACCATGCAGATGGAGCTCGGGCTTACCGCACTGCTGCGCGGCGAAATTCGTTTTGTTGAAGCCGCCCTTGAAGGCGCCCGCATACAGGTGACAATGCGTCCTGACGGCGCCCTGGTCCTGCCGGATCTGCCGAAAACGCGGCCGGGACAGATTGCCTTCGAACATGTCGCTTTTTCCGGTGCGGAAGTGATGGTCGTGCGCCGGCAAAGGCCGCCGTTGCTGCTCAAGGGCCTTTCGCTTGAAGCGTCGGGGCAGAGCCTGACCGGCCCGTTTCGCGGCAAGGGATCGTTGCGGATTTTGGAGCGGACGGTTGAATATTCCTTCAACACGGGTTCGCTGGAAGGTGATGTCATTCGTGCGAAACTTGTCACCGGCGCCATCGGGCCAGTCGAGCGCAGCGAATACGATGGTGAAATC
>JAPOIA010000080.1 GCA_029979185.1 Alphaproteobacteria bacterium
ATCTGGAGGCGTTCCAAGGCAAGACGGCATTGCAAATCGCGCAGTGCAACGAGCGGAGCAAGGCCGTGGCTAACCTCCTCCGCTCCTCGCCAGGCACCAGCGCGCCATAATCGAGCCGCCGCGCGAGACGATGCCGGTGACGCGGTTGGCCGTGAGCGGCACGTATTGCAGGCGCACGCCGGCATGGATGGTGAAATAGTCGACGCCCTGTTCGGCCTGCTCGATGAGCGTGTCCTTGAAGACCTCCCAATCCAGCTTCAGCGGATCGCCGCCGACTTTTTCCAGCGCCTGATAGATCGGCACCGTGCCGATCGGCACCGGCGAGTTGCGCATGATCCAGTCGCGAATGTTGTGGATGTTGCGGCCGGTGGACAGATCCATCACCGTGTCGGCGCCCCAGCGGATGGCCCAGACGAGTTTTTCCACTTCCTCGGCAACCGAAGAGGTGACAGCCGAATTGCCGATATTTGCATTGACCTTGACCAAAAAATTGCGGCCGATGATCGTCGGTTCGAGTTCCGGATGGTTGATGTTGGCCGGAATGATGGCGCGGCCGCGGGCGATTTCGTCGCGAACGAATTCCGGTGTCACGAATTCGGGGATTGCCGCACCCCAGTTGTTGCCATCGGCGACATTAGCGGCAGCATCGGTGAGGGCGCGCTCGCGGCAGAGATTTTCGCGATGCGCGACATAGATCATTTCCTCTGTGATGATCCCGGCGCGGGCAAATTCGTATTGGGTAATGAGTTGTCCGTCACGAGCAGCGCGCGGTTCGGTCACTGCCGGACAGGGCGGCACCAGTTTGTCGCTAGCGACGTTGCCATTGTCGACTTCCTTGATTGCGCGGCCGGCGTAGCTCTCCACATTGCGGCGGGCGATCCAGGGATCGCGAATGCGCGGCAGGCCTTTGGAAAGGTCCACGGTATAGGCCGGATCGGTATAGGGGCCGGTGGGGTCGTAGATCCGCAGGTCCGGCTCGAGAGAGTCAGTCAGTTTCAGCTCGCGATAGGGAACATGGACGTCGGGGTGGTTCGCGGGCGTGTAATAAACCTTGCGCGAACCGGACATGGGCCCGGTGGTCACGGTTTCGGGTACTAGTGAGTCCGGCTTGTGCTGGTAGTTCATGATAGTCCTCCGCCGCAGCGCTTCGGCTGCGTTGTTCGCTGGCCTTCTGGAGCACTGCAATGGGGATATGAGGCTGGCCTTGGCCGGTCAGATTGCATGAAAATGTTCATGCATCTCGCCTTCAGGCTGCCTTGCCGTCCCTTCGCCGGTACTAACCGGATCAGGTTCTAAGGGTGTGCTCTCAGCCGCTTGCATTCATTTGCCCGCGGCACCCCTGGCTGAATTGAAAGCTACTCTCAAACGGTGCGGGCGGCAAGTGGATCGCGGGGCTTCAACGATACCTGTGTGCGAAAGCGCATTTCCTTGCTTGAGAATTCCAGCATACACTTGACCATACGCCACGAACAGGAGGGATATGCGGTGGGACAGAGGGCTGTACGGACACTCATGGCTTTTGTCCTGTCTGTCGGGCTGGGGGCGGGGCTCACTGCTTCACCGACCGTCGCCGGACCGTTCGAAGATGGAATTGCGGCCTACTAGAAGCAGGACTACGGTACGGCCTTCAAAGTTTGGAAGCCGCTGGCGGAGAAGGGCCATCCGCAGGTTCTGTTCAACTACGCCGCAATGTATGCGAACGGCGAAGGCGTAAAGCAGGATTACGCCATTGCAGTGCAGTGGCTGCAACGGGCCATCGACAAGGGCCACCGCCAGGCGCTATTGGTTCTGGGGGTATATTATTATTGGGGTCGAGGCGTCGCGCGGGATTACGCCAAGGCGCGCGCGCTCTTCGAGCAGGCGTCCAGGCAAGGCCTTGTCGGGGCCGATCATAATCTCGGATTGATATACGAATACGGGTTGGGCGTTGCGAAAGATTTCGCAAAAGCTTTCGGTCACTATTCGCGTGCGGCCGAGGCCGGCATCGCGCGTTCGCAGTTTTCGCTGGGCGTTTTGTACGCCGCTGGACGCGGCGTAAAACAGGATTATGCGCAGGCGATGCATTGGTACCGGAAGTCCGCCGCGCAGGGCGAACGCGAGGCCATGAACAACATCGGCTATCTGTTCGAGCACGGTCTGGGCGTTGCGAAGAATGTTGCGGAAGCCGCCGGCAGGTATCGCAAGGCGGCGGAGGCCGGTCTGCCCGCCGCGCAATTTACAATGGGCAACATGTACACGCGGGGCATTGGCGTGAAGGCAGACAAGGCTGTCGCGACGGCATGGTATCGCAAGGCCGCCATGGCCGGATATGCGTCGGCGCAGAGCGTGCTTGGCTATAACTTGGCCCAGGGAGAAGGCGTCAAGGCCGATTAAGTCGCCGCCTATATGTGGATCAAGCTGGCAGCAGACCAGGGCAATGCTTTGGCGAAAAAGAATCTCAAGGATCTGGCCGCCGCCATGAAACCCGACAAGATCGCCCGGGCCGAAGCGATGGTCAAGGCGTGGAAGCCGACTAAATGATTCCAGACCTGGGCTAGTGTACTATGGCTTTTTCAGCGTCCGCGCCGCTTCCTGCACAAACGTTTGGTCGACAATCTTGCCAAGATCGACCTTGCCCTTGATCCATCCTTGCGTAGCGTAGAAGTCGAGGTCCTTCTGCAGGCTGGCAGCATTCACCGCCCCGTTCGGATCGACGCCGAATAGGGTGATCGAGCGTAGCACTTTCGGGTCCTTCACCACGGTATTGGCGATGATCAGCGAGATGACTTCGTCGGCATTTGCGCCGGCCAGTTTGCCGTCCTTCAACGCGCCGCGATAGAATTGCACGCCGCGCAGGTAGGCGCGCAGGAAGCGCACCGCCAGATCGCGCCTGGCTGCAAATTGGCCGGAAAACAGAAGGCAGGCGAGTTGATGCTCGGGATCGACCTCGTCGTCGCTGCGCACGCACACTCCAACGCCCTTTGCCGCCATCGCTGACGCGAAGGGTTCCAGAATGATCGATACGTCTATCGCATTGTTGGCCATGGCGGTGACCTGCGCCGGATAGCCGAGCGTGGTGATCGTAAGCTCGCCGTATTTTACGCCCGTTGGCTTGATCGCATAGTAGAGTGAGGCGGTATTGCTGTTGCCCGGGCCGCTGAGGGCTATGCGCAGGCCCTTGAGATCCTTCATGTCCTTGAAGCGGCCGGAATCCACGATCGCCTTTCGGACGATGAAATGAGCGCCGCCATAGCCGGGGCTTGAACGGGTCTTGTCGGCTGCGATTACCATCTTCACACCGCGCGCCACGGCATTGTACAGGCCTGCCGACGGCGAGCCTGCGCCGACGTCCAGTTCTCCGGAGCCCAGTGGTACCACCATGTTGGCGCCCGAGCGGAATTGCGTGGGAACGATCTCGATTTTCTCGGCCGCGAAGTAGCCTTTCTTGATCGCGACATAGAGTGCGGTATCGGTCAATGATTTCAGCCAGCCGAGCCGGACCTTGTCGACATTTTGTGCGTGCGCCGGCGCGGCGGTCAACAGCACTGCAAGCAAACCACCCGCGATATTTTTCCGCATTCGTTCCTCCCGGCAGACCCGTCATGCACCCAGCAACAAGCGCCATCCATGGCGTCTCGGGATAGCCTCATGTGCGGCAAGCCAGTTTGTTGGAAATGGTGCACCCTGACAGAAAGATTGTGCTCCGGTCCTGTCTTCCGGGCAAGATGCATCTTCGCTCAAACACTAATTATATTTTTTATACCAAGAAATTTTTTGCAATTATGTCGTTATACGAATTGCATGGACCAAGTGGTTCCAGCGTGCCTGAAGCAACTATTGCACATGTATCGGATTTAGTATCAGCAGGCTTTGACAAATTTCCAAGCTGGCAGGGATAGCGTGTGTTGCAATGCTGCCGGATGGCTATTGCTGGTGGCGAGTATGCTACCGTCAATTCCCCGTGCCGGGCAGGAGGTCCAGTTTGAACAGCAGCGGGTGCATGAAGAAGTGGCCGTCAAACAGGTCAATTCCGAGGACAGACTTGGCGGCATAGAGTGCAAAGATGCCGAACAGCAATAGTAACAGAAGCGCTGAAGACAGCAGCCAGGCGATCATTGCAACCCGGACGACCAGTCCGCCGATGGAACGCTTCTGTCCTTCGCGGCGGAGGCGTTCGTCGGATTGTTTCTCCCGGCCGAAGAACAGCGCAAAATAGTAGCGCGTGCTGCCAAGGGCCGTGCTGACCTGGTATGCTGCCTCGTGCCCGGCATGCTGTGGTATGACAAGCATGGCCAGTCGCCGGATTTGCCCCGTAGTGAGCGCGGCGCGGATGTCGCCAGGCAGACGCTGCATGGCTTCGGCGAGTTCCTTGTCCTGTGCGTCGTCCGGCGCGTTGTCGGGGGCGCTTTCGAATGCAGGGTTGGGTGCAAGCATGGCTATTAGAGTGTCCGGGTCGATTCATCGCTGATGCCGATCGTTTATCCGGAAAGCCTTTGGGATTTGGACGGGACTTCATTCAAATTTTAACATTTTCGCGCGTTTCGGGTGATTTTCATGGCCGGTTCTTGCGAAATTGCAGGAACGATATAGAACAGCCGCACAAGTCAGGCCAAAGAACAGAAGTGGGAGACACATGAGCGCCAATACACCAACCCATGCACCGCTCGACATGCGCGAGCATCTCAAGCGGCTGGAGGACAAGGGCCTGGTGGTCCGTATTGACGAGCCGATCAACAAGGATACCCAGTTGCATCCGTTGGTGCGCTGGCAATTCGTTGGCGGACTGCCCGAAAGCGCCCGCCGGGCGTTTTTGTTTACCAATGTGGTTGGCTCTGACGGACGCAAATACGACGGTCAGGTTGTGGTCGGTTCGCTGGCGGCCTCGCCGGAAATCTACGCCACAGGCATGGGCGTGCCGGTGGAGGAAATCGGCAATGTCTGGAATCGCGGTATCGGCAATCCGATCGAGCCGGATGTTGTGACGGAAAACCCACCCTGTCAGGAAGTGGTGATGAAGGGCGAGGATCTGCGCAAGCCGGGCGGCGGCCTTGCGTCCCTGCCGATTCCGATATCCAGCCCCGGCTTCGATTCCGCCCCCTATTTCACGGCTACCCTCTGCGTGACAAAAGACCCGGAGAACGGTATCCGCAACATGGGCACCTATCGGGCGGGCCTGAAGGCGACCGACCGGCTTGGCGTGCGCATGGCGACGCGCCTGACCGGGGCTGGCGGCTACCAGCACTGGCTGAAGTACAAGGAGCGGGGCGAGCCGATGCCGATAGCTATAGTGCTTGGTGCGGCTCCGATCATTCAGTACACCGGCCCGCAAAAGCTGGCGTTCGACTCCGACGAGATGGCGGTTGCCGGCGGTCTTGCGGGGGCGCCGCTGCGCACCTGTAAGGCGCTTACCGTCGATCTGGAGATTCCGGCCGATGCGGAAATAGTGGTCGAGGGCCTGATCGACACCGAATTCGTCGAGCCGGAAGGTCCGTTCGGTGAAAGCCATGGCTATATTGCGCTGGAGGAATTCAACCTGTCGATGACGGTGACGGCGATCACCACGCGCAAGAATCCCATCCTGACTTCTATCGTCAGCCAGGTCACGCCGAGTGAATCCAGCGTCATCAAGAAGGTCGCCTACGAGCCGCTCTATTTGCATCACCTTCAGAAGGTGCTGGGTGTCAAGGGCGTCACTGGCGTGGTGATGCACGAGCCGCTGTCGAACCTGCGGCCGATCATTTTCCTGCAATTCGCCAATGGAACGGTAAAGACGGAAATCTGGCGCGCCCTGCAGGGGGCTGCCACACTGCAGGCGCAGTGCGGCAAGATCGTTATCGCAGTCAGCGAGGATATCGATCCGCACAATGCCGATGCGGTGTTCTGGTCGATGGCCTATCGTTCCGATCCGATGCAGGACATTCTGATCGTGCCGTATCGGGCGCGCAGCCATGGCCCGAAGACGGATTCCACCGGCAACTCAACGCTTATGATCGATGCAACCGCAAAGAGCCTGATGCCGCCCCTTGCGCTGCCGGCAAAAGAGTTCATGGAAGAGACGAAGGTAATCTGGGAAAAGCTCGGCCTGCCTACCCTCAGTCCGCAGCCGCCGTGGCACGGTGTGCATCTGGGCGACTGGGGTGATCGCTGGGAGCGGTTTGCGCAGGCTGCCGTTGCTGGAGAATGGGAGCGCAATGGCGAGAATTCGTTTCAGCGCCGCCGTCCGGCCAGCGAGGTTACGCCGGAAACACCGGTGCGCCGGATCGAGCCGAAGGACTAGGTTAATTTATCTGTTCGTGGAACAGGTGAATTTGTCCAATAGATTGTCTTGGTGCGCACTCTGCCTGCGCACGGGAAGCAAATTCACCCGAAAGCACTACCCGTCACCTCACCGATTCAAGAAATCGGTGAGGTGGTCAGACTTGTCGTTCCTGGCTACATTCTCTTTGGGGACAGGTTTACGCAGGCGCCAGCTTCAGCAGCTTTTCGGCGTTGCCATGAGCGAATTTTTCCTTGTCGGCCGGCGACAGTTCGACCTTGTCGAGGAAATCCCGCGCCCACGCATGCTGGCTGTAGGGATAGTCGACGGAGAACATCAGCTTGTCGATGCCGAAGGTCTGCAGAAGCATGTTGAAGGCGGGGACCGAATAGAAGCCCGCGGTCGTGATGTGCAACTGGTCGTGCAGCATGTCGGTGACAGTGCGCTGCAGGAATTTCGGCGTCAGCGGACCGAACTGCTCATCGAAGCGGGTCAGTGCGGCGGGCAGGCCTTCACCCTGATGGCCGACGACAATCCTCAGTTTCGGATGCCGGTCGAGAACGCCTGACAGGCACAGGCGCACTGCATGGATCGCCGCCTCGGTATGCCAGCCATAGCCGGCACGCGAAAAGATCGTCGGCATCGGTCCGGGCAGGTTGCCGTAGTAGGCCTCGCGCACAGATGCGGGAGGTATGCCTGGATGGATGTATAGGGGAATGTCCAAAGCCTCGCAGCGCTCCAGGATCGGCTCGAAGCGCGGGTCGTCGAAGAACTTGCCGTCCGTCGTGCCGTTAACCATTGTGGCCTTGAAGCCGAGCTTGTTGATGCAGCGGTCGAGTTCCACAGCCGCCTTTTCAGGATCGCAGAGCGGCAGGTGGGCGAAGCCGGCATAGCGGTCCGGACGCTTCTTGATTTCGTCTGCGAGTATGTCGTTGACTTCGCGGGCCCAGGGGAGGGCCTCTTCCGGCGGGAGGATGTCGGAGCCTGGGCCGGAGGTCGACAGGACCTGCATGGTGATGCCGTGCTTGTCCATGTCAGCAATGCGATTCTCGCCTAGATCAATCAGGTTGGCTTCGATCTGGGGGCGCGTCGAGGGCGCATCGGGATGCGGATAACCGCGTTTCACGACGAGATCCGGGTCGATCCGCTTCATCAACGCTTCAACGGCATAATGCTCTTCCAATGCGATAATGCGCATATTTCATCCTTCGTGAGATTGCGCCGGATTGCGGCGCGGCAAGGGAAAAGCCTTTCACGCGAGCATCGGGCCTGCGTCGCGCGGAAGGCATGTGACGGGAGGGAATAAACCATGCCCGCGCCTGCAAGGCCAGTGGAAACCGGGGTGCCGGCAAGCGAGCAGCGATTGGCCGGCCATCTGATCGGATGGGTTCGCATTTGATTGTCATCAAACATGGGATCGAAATGGCCGTTACCTGCCGGCGCATCTTGACCGCCGTCAAGGCGTTGGTGCGGTTCGCGGTTAATTTTCCTCGAATGTCTGAAGAGAGCAGAATAGCAGGAGCGTGACGCCATGAGCCTCAATACGATGAGCCACCTAGACGATATTCCCGGCACCACGCCGTTTGATGGCGACCAGGCCCGCAAGGGCTATGCCCTGAACAAGATGTGCTTTTCCTTCAACGAGAAAGCCAATCGCGAAGACTTTCTTGCCGATGAAGAAGCATACATGGAGAAATACAAGCTGAACGAGCAGCAGAAGCAGGCGCTGCGTGATCGCAACGTTCTGGCGATGATCGAGGCAGGCGGCAACATCTATTATCTCGCAAAGTTCGCCGGAATTTTCGGGCTGGGCGTGCAGGATGTCGGCGCGCAGCAAACTGGAATGGAAGTTGACGAGTTCAAGAAGATGCTTGCTGCGCAGGCGTAACGGGAACGTAGAGAGGATACTCAAATGGCACAAATCATCGGCGCAGTCGCCACATCCCATGTTCCGTCCATCGGCAACGCCATGGAAAAGGGCTTGCAGAAAGATCCTTACTGGAAGCCATTCTTCGATGCTTTCGATCCGGTCCATGAATGGCTGGAAAAGAAGAAGCCCGATGCGGCGGTCGTTATATACAACGATCATGGTCTGAATTTTTTTCTCGACAAGATGCCGACCTTCGCTATCGGCGCCGCCGAGCAATACGAGAATGCCGATGAAGGATGGGGCCTGAAAGTCGCCCCGCCCTACAAGGGCGATTCGAAACTGTCATGGCATCTCATTGATGAAGTCATAGGCGCCGATTTCGATCTGGTAACTTGCCAGGAGATGCTGGTTGATCATGCTTTCGTTGTGCCAATGAAGCTTATGTGGCCCGAAGGCGGACCAGCGGCGATACCAGCCGTGCCGGTGACGATCAACTCGATCCAGCATCCGCTTCCCTCTGGCCGTCGTTGTCATGCACTTGGCAAGGCCATTGGCGATGCTATCGAATCCTATCCGGAGGACATGCGGATCGTCGTGATAGCTACCGGTGGTCTGTCGCATCAACTGGACGGTCAGCGGGCCGGGTTCATCAACAAGGAGTTCGACGTTTTCTGCATGGATAAGATCGTCAATGACGTCGATGCCATCACTGCGCTGAGTAATCACGACATTATCGAGAAGGCCGGGTCACAGGGGGTCGAACTGATGTGCTGGCTTGCCATGCGCGGTGCAATGAACGGGCGTGTGTCGGCAGCGCATTCCAACTATCACATCCCGGTTTCCAACACGGGTGGCGCGGTCATGGTATTCGATCACGAGCCAAAGCCGGTTCTCAAGGCCGCCTGATCCTGCCGCATCTTTCACTGATACAGGAAAAGCAAAAGCGCCGGCGGCAACCGGCGCTTTTCTGTTTGGTCCGCCGAACGGATGGATTTACTCGGCTGCTACTGGCGTAACCGCGCCTGTGTTGCGAATCCGGCGCCGTTTGCGGAAGAATGTCCGCCGCGCCCAGATCCACAGGCCGGAGACCAGCAGCAGGATGAAAGCCAACGACAAGATGACGTTTATCACGCCGCCCCAGATGCCGAAGAAATCGCCCTGATGAAAAATGCGGGGCAGATTGGGGGGCAGCGGCTTCAGGCCTTCGGCGGTTGGCAGATATTGCTTCTGGGATGAGCCGGTGTTGATCATTGCCATCTGTCGGGGGCCGCGCTGGCGGATGTAGACGATGGTGGAGGGATCATGTTGTTTGGCGGTGACGCGAACAGCTTCCAGCAGGGGAAGTGGCGGGCTGCGCGGGGCATCCGCCGAGAGCGAAATCCGGTACACCATCAACAGGCCGGTAAGCGGGCTGAGGATCAGCAGTGGGAGCAGGGCCCATGCGGTTACCTTGTGCCAGCCGGATAGGGTGTTGGTGAAGCGTGGCCAGCCCATGAACATGCCGATGATCATGGAAACGACCATGGCGGCTGTAGAAAGCGGCACGAGCCAGTCTAGGTCGTAGATAAAGTGTTCATGCAACGGTCGGGCGAAACGCTGCCAGCTGGAATACCAATGCCGCTTCGAGGTCTTTTCACCGGTTGCCATATCGATCGTGGTGGCGTCCCGGCGGCTGCGACCGAGCAGCGACATGGTGCCATTGCTGTGATCAATGATGATGCCACGCGCCTTGTCCTCAGGGTCGTGCCTGACGATATGCTTTTCCAGTGTGGCCAGGGTCAGTGAGCCCGGCTTGATGGCAGCCGATTCCTTGATCGGGGCATAGGACAGGATGAGGCCGGTGACGATCAATACGGCCAGAGGGATGGCCAGGATGACGGTAATCCAGCGATGCAATCGGAGGAGCAGGGCCTGCGCCCGTGGGTTTCTCATGGGAAGCCTCGCAATCATTGCCCGGAAAATATCCGGGAACATAAATCCACGAATGCTTCACGATAGAAAAATGGCCATGGGCAGGCAAATTATCATTTCGTAATGTGATCAGTTGCCGCGCGGCAGTGAGC
>JAPOIA010000081.1 GCA_029979185.1 Alphaproteobacteria bacterium
GTAGATGCGAATGCTCTGCCGCTTGACCGGCGCTCCAACCACCAGCCGCGACAGCGCGCGCAGCCGGGCATCGTTTGCAAATGCCTCCGAACAGGGCATACCGGCCGCGTCTATGTCGATGAAACGGTTCAGCGTGCCGCCGTCAAACCGGTCGAAGCCCCACGTGTGACGGACCGGCCTCTGAAAGCCGCGGCCAACAGGCTCCGGCAGCGGGGTCTGGGCCTCGACCTCGGTAAACACCCGCTGCACCTCTGCGCCCAGGCGCTCGAATTCCTCCAAGGGCAGGAAGTTCTCGATCATCACGAAGCCGTTGCGGGCAAACTCTTCCCGATACTGTTCCGGTAGGCTTCTTGCGAATGAATTCAACGCGGTCCAACGCCGCGCTTGCGCGCAGGCCTGCGCAAGGCGCATGCGCATAGGATGCAGCCCAAACCGGTTGAGGCCGGAATGCCCGATCCACCGATCACTGAAATGCTTCTTGGCCGAAAGGAGCGAAAACACCATCGTCCAGAATGTCTCCTGATACCCGCTCACCAGCATGCACCCAACCGCTGGCCGGATCAATATTCAGGTCGCAAACGGCCGGAAAGCCGCCAGTACATTCTCGTAGACGCCGCGCTTGAAGGGAATGATCAGCTCCGGCATCCGCTCCAGCTGCTCCCAGCGCCACTGGTCGAATTCCGGCCGGTGCCCGCCGCCGCCCGGATTGAGGACATCGATTTCGCTATCATCACCTTCAAAGCGGAAGGCGAACCACTTCTGCGTCTGGCCGCGATACCGGCCTTTCCAGGCTTCCTTCGCAATATCGCCCGGCAGATCGTAGGCAAACCAGTCCGGCGCCTCCGCCAGAAGCGAAATGCTGCGGACATTGGTTTCCTCGTAAAGCTCGCGCACAGCTGCCGCGTAGGGATCTTCCCCCTTGTCGATCCCGCCCTGCGGCATCTGCCATTCGTGTCCTGGCGCCACATGCTCGCGCAGCTGCTTGTTGGCGCGGCAGCCGGCGAACACCAGCCCGGCCTTGTTGAAGAGCGCTATGCCTACACAGGGACGGTATTTGGACATGTAAAACCCTGGAAGCCTGTCAAGAATGATAGGGGTGGTTCAGCCAACTCAGTCCTTGCGAGCCTGTGCACCCCGCGCTTCGGTCAGGGCGCTCAGCGGGACAAGCGCCACACCGCGCCGCTCCAGCCCCTGCGCAAAACGGGCGATGCGCGCAACCACCTCCGGCAGCGCATTGGCGAAACCGATTGCCAGTCCTTTCTGCACCGCCCGCGCCTCGAGCCGCTGCATTGCCGCGTCCACCGATTTGGCGTCGCGCCGCTCGTCAATGATGATATCGGCCTGCGCGAAGGGCGTGGCGCTGGCGCTTGACAGCCGGGCGGCAAGCGAGCGCGGCGAGGAACCGCCATCGAAATACATCAGTCCGCGCGACCTGATTTCCTCAATGACCGGAGCGAGCGCCTGCGCATCGGCAGTGAACTTGGCGCCAAGGAAATTGGCTATGCCGATATAACCGGTGAACCGGCCCATGTGCCAGTGCAGCCGTTCCTTCATCTGCTTGCGGTCGTATTGCACCTTCAGCAACTGCGGGCCGGGGCCCGGACCGGCCAGATCGAAGGGCTCCATCGGCACCTGCAGGAGTATCTCGTGGCCGGAATCACGCGCCCGCGTCACCTGTACCTGCAGGTTCTTGCCATAGGGTGCGAATGCCAGCGAAACCGACGCCGGCAAATTGGCAACGGCCTGTGCAGTCACGGTTTCGCTCAATCCCATCCCGCCGACGACGATCGCCAGCCGCGGCGCGGAACGGGGCAGCTTGCCCTGCGTCACCATCGGCCGGGCATAGACCTCCAGTGCTTTCGAGCCGTCCCGGCCGATAACCGGCAGCAGGCCGAACCGGCTCTTGCGCACCAGCCGGGAATCCGGTGCAGGCGTCAGGCCGACGGAAGGCGCCGCATCGGGGATCGAGATGATCAGCGCCCCTGGCGTTCCACCCTCCCGGCGTACGACCTTCACGCCGCTGCGGTTCTCGATCGCGCCGCCGTCCATGCGCGCCGCATCGATCACCTTGACGGACCCTGTCGGTGTATTGTCCGCCTTCGGAGCAGCTGCGGCAGGAATTGCGGCGACCTTTTCAGGCGGCTTGTCGGCGGTAATCCGCGCCACGGCGCGCGCCCGGCCGCCGGTACCCTCGTCGCCCAATGCCAGCCATGCCGCCGTGCCGCCGCAAGCGGCCAGCACTCCGAAGACCGCAACCGTGCGAACAGACAGCCCCCGGCCAGTCCCGGCAGCAGCAGCATCCGGAGCCCTGGAGACTCCAAGAGGAGTGTTCAGATCGTCCTGCGCCATGGCGTTCCCGTAAAAACCTTCAGCGAATCACCGAAAACATGTTGTGCAACACTAGCACGAATGGCCTGCAACAAACGCAAAAGGCCGGATGCACAAGCATCCGACCAATGTTGAAGGTATATCGGGACTAAAGCGCCTTTTACTTCTTCTGTTCCGGTTCCTGCTTCTTCGAATCTTCCTTCTTCGGCTCCGGAGCGGCGTTCTTGGCGGTCTTTTCCTGCTTCTCGGCTTCCGCCTTCTTCTCGGCCTCTGCCTTCTTCTTCAGCTCGTCCACGGTAACCTTGCCTTCCAGCAGATCGCGGGCCGCGGCAAGCTGCTTGTCCTTGGCCCGGTCTGTCGGAACATAGGCCTGCGAACCCGATCCCTCGTCATCGCCATTCTTCAGATGGCCCCGCAGGGATGCCTCGCCCTTGGTGGAGTCCTTGCCCTTCAGCTCGTCCGGCACATCCTGGAACAGTTCGATATCGGGATGAATGCCCTTGGCCTGAATAGAGCGGCCCGACGGCGTGTAGTAGCGCGCCGTAGTGAGGCGCAGGGCACCATTGTCGCGGCCCAGCGGAATGATCGTCTGCACCGAGCCCTTGCCGAAACTGCGGGTGCCGATCAGCGTTGCCCGCTTGTGATCCTGCAGGGCGCCGGCAACGATTTCAGAAGCCGATGCAGAACCGCCATTGATCAGGATGACAACCTTCTTGCCCTTGGTGAGATCGCCGGGGCGGGCATTGTAACGCTGCGTCTCATCCTTGTTGCGGCCGCGTGTCGAAACGATCTCGCCCTTGTTGAGGAAAGCGTTCGACACGGCGATCGACTGATCCAGCAGACCGCCCGGATTGTTGCGCAGGTCGACAACAAAGCCCTTCAGCTTGTCGGCCGGGATATCCTTGTCGAGCTTGGCGATGGCCTTCTTCAGGCCATCATAGGTCTGCTCGTTGAACTGGGTAATGCGGATATAGCCGATGTTGCCATCCTCGACGCGCGAGCGAACCGCCTGGATACGAATGCGGTCGCGCACGATACGGAAATCGAGTTTCTTCTTGTCCGGGCCGCGAATGACGGTCAGCGTGATCGGTGCCCCGATCTTGCCGCGCATCTTGTCGACTGCCTGATTGAGTGTCAGGCCCTTGGTCTGCTCGCCGTCGATCTGCACGATAAGGTCGTTTGCAAGAATGCCGGCGCGCGAGGCCGGTGTATCGTCGATCGGAGCGACGACCTTTACAAAGCCGTCCTGCTGCGTGACCTCGATGCCAAGGCCGCCAAACTCGCCCTTGGTCTGCACCCGCATGTCCTGATAGCTCTTCGGGCTCATGTAGCTCGAATGCGGATCGAGACCGGACAGCATGCCGTTGATCGCCGATTCGATCAGCTTGTCTTCCTTTGGACGCTCGACGTAATCGGTGCGGATCTTCTCGTAGACGTCGCCAAACAGGTTCAGCATCTTGTAGGTATCGGTAGCAGCCGCGTTGGCGGGTGCGCCGCTGAAAAATCCCGATTGCGACGACACAATCGCGACGGAGGCGCCCATTGCAGCACCGGCCATAAGCAGTGAAATCTTGCGCATCATCCGCGAACCTTCTCCAACTCCGGCCTTGCCCACCATGGGCTTGGATCTACCGGCGTACCATCCTTGCGAAACTCAATATATAGCACTGGAAGCGACGCTCCAACGGCTATTGTCGCAGCAGTCCTGACCCTGCCGTCTCCCATGCTGCCAACCGGCTCGCCCGCCAGGACGAATTGTCCGGTACTGACAACAAGCCGTTGCATGCCTGTGAGAACCATATAGTAGCCATCGCCGACATTTACGATCAAGAGCTGTCCGTAACTGCGATACGGTCCCGCATAGACGACCCAGCCGTCTGCGGGAGACGAGACCAGGGCATTGAGCCCGGTGCCTATCGACAGGCCTTTTTCCTTGCCGCCGAAATCGTCCGGCTCTGCGAATTTTCGCGTGATTTCGCCGGCAACAGGCATCGGCAACAGGCCTTTGGCCTCGCCAAACGCAATTGCCGGAGCAATTCGGGCCCTGTCGGCAAACGGGTTGCGTCTCTCTCCCGGCTTGAGCAGGGCGGCCTTTTTGCGGGCCGCTTCTGCCTTGCGGGCAGCGTCGGAGGCGCGCCGGGCAGCGGCAATTTCACTCTCCATGCTGGCGATCAAATTTTTGAGAGTAGTTGCTCTAGCCGCAAGCTGTGCCGCACGCTTCTGCTCGCTTTCCAGCGCTCCTTCGACGGCGGTCACCGAATCCTTGCGCGCATCGAGGATCGCCGCCAGCTTGATACGCTCCTGACCGAGGTCGTCGACCTTCTTCTTCAGCGCATCGCGTTCGCGAGCAATACCGTTGCGAACCTTCAGCAGTTCCTCAAGATCGCCGGCCAGCACCTTTGCATCAGCGCGCATCCCCGGCACAACCGACCCGAGCATGATGGACGTGCGCACCGCCCGCAGGATATCGCCCGGTGAAATCAGCAGCGCCGGCGGCGGCCGGCGGCCCATGCGCTGCAGCGCCGCAAGGATTTCGGCAATGACGGCGCGCCGCGCATACAGCGACTGGCGAATACCCTTCTCGCGCAGCTTGGATCGCTCCAGCCGCTTGCCGAGCTCGGCAATCTGCGCCTCGCTGTGCTGAATTCCGTTGGTCGCCTCGATCAGCGCCGTATTGAGCCGGGCGCGGTCGTTGCGCAGCGATTCCAGATCGGTTCTGATCTTGCGCCGCTGCGATTGCGCCGCTTCGATTACCTTTTGCAAATCGCGCAACTGCTTCTGGTGCGCATCCATCGGCGCATCCGTCGCAACATCGCTGCTGTTGACGGATGTCTTGACGGTTTGCGCGCGCGCGGTCTCCGATTGAAACAGGCATGCGGCACACAGGAGTGCGACAGTGGCAAGTGTCAGGGACAAAAACATGGACCGGCCGGCCAGCCTCGCGTGAACATTACCGCAGACCCGATGCAACGGCGTCGCGGCTGCCGCCCGTCTCGGCAGCTCTGCCGGTTCGGCAAGCAAAGCCCTGAAATTGTGGTGCGATCCCGCCAGCAACGCCTTCCCGAAGTCCCGATTCGATTGAATTAAAAATACAGATTAGGATCAAATACTGTACGAAAAGTGGCCAAAATCCATTTTATTCGCGGTGATAGGGGTGACCGGTCAGGATCGTGATCGCCCGGTAAATCTGTTCCGCGGCCATGATACGCGCCAGCTGATGGGGCCAGGTCATGGCGCCAAATGCGATTGTGAGATCGGCCCGCTCCCGCAAAGCATCTCCATGACCGTCCGGACCGCCGAGAGCCAGAACATAGGCCGGCACGCCGGAATCGCGGGCTTTCGCAAGATCTTCAGCGAAGGTGCGGCTGGAAATTCCCTTGCCGCGCTCGTCAAGCAGCACGAGCCGTGCACCATCGCCGGCTAGCTTGATCAGCGACGCAGCCTCCTCGGCCATGCGGTCATTCGGCTTCCGCGCCTGGCTTTCGGGAAACTCGCGTATCTCTACGCCAGTAAATCCTGCAGATCGCGCGCTCGCGGCGGCCCGGTCGAGATAACGGGCGCCCAGCTCGCTATCCGGGCCTTTCTTCATACGCCCGATACCGGCAAGAACGATACGCATGGTCCTGTCCACCGGCACATCAAGGATCTGGCATAGCCGGCGCAGCCGGCAAGCGCCGCTCCATGCGGCCGGAAATATATTCCGGCCAGGCAGGTTTTCACGCTGCAGCGGTACATCCGCAATCACGCCGGCCCGGCTGGCCGGCGAACGATCACGACGTCTGCCGCTTCGAAACGCCCTGCTCCACAGGCCTGTCGCCACCCCACATCTTTTCCAGATTGTAGAACTGGCGGACCTCCGGACGGAACAGGTGCACAATCACATCGCCGACATCGACCAGCACCCAGTCGCAATTCGGCAGACCTTCCACGCGGGGCGTGTGGCCGGCATCCTTGCATGCCCGGATGACGCGATCGGCAATCGCGCCAACATGGGTGTTGGAACGGCCAGTAGCGATTATCATGTGATCGGCGATGGTGGTTTTGCCGGCGAGTTCGATCGTTACGATCTCTTCGGCCTTGGCGTCATCCAGACTATGGTGGATGAGCGCAACGAGTTTGCTGTCATCCTGCATCGCGGGTGACGCAACGTGGGGAAGCGATTTCGCTTCGGACCTGGGTGTAGGTATCAGTGCCGTTTGTCTCCTGTGGGCAAGTCCACCGGCAAGCGGGGGACCTGATGGCATCAAGATGACCCTTAATTGTGACAATTTCAATGGCGGATTCGGCGGGACCTTCAGAAGGCCTCGTCCTGACCATTGAATTTACGAAAATTTTTCGCTCTAACGCGCGCATATACCCGCCGTTCCCGTTACGCCGGAGCATGGGTGGCGCGAAAGGCCGAAAAGGCGCGCGGCTCGGGCGAAGCCGAATCATCGATCCACATGTCGAACACGACATCGCCTTCCGGCGTCACCTCGACCAGCCTGGCACGCCCGAAACTGCCCTCGTTCTCCGATGTCGGCACGCCGTCCATGGTGCAGATGCCGCCGAATGTGCCAAACGTGTTTCCGGTTTTCGGAAGCCGCATCGCGCCGCCCTGATAACAGGCATAGGCGCCGTCTCCGGCCGGACCGCCCCATGACCAGATTTGCCGCACCGACATGGATTTCCTGTCGACCTCGAATTCCACCAGCCGGCTGAAATTGTCCTTGTCCGGGACCGCTGGTTCGAAGGCGCCGCGACGGTAATTGCCATTGTCGAAACACAACACGCGCCCGGGACGCGGCGTCGAGCAGTCGTGCTGGTGGAATTGCCAGGCCAGATTGCCTTCCGGCTTCAGCAGATAGTCGGACCACGGCCTTCCCCATTCCGAGTGATTGCCGAGAATCCAGACCAGCTCGCCGCTGCCGCGCCGGAACTTCACGATGCAGTCCTGGTGGCGCAGGGAAATGATCAGGCAATCGTCGCTCGGGTCGTGCACGACCGCATTGCAATGGCACCAGTCGTTGCTGTCGGGAAACCCCTGCTTGCGCCAGTAACCGGACAGAATGCTCTGCGTTGCGCGATAGGGGTCGATCATGTCGAGGACATGGTAGCGATTGACGACCTTGCCTTCGCGCGTCACTTCCGTGATCACGTCGCCCACGACCCGCGCCTTGCCGCGCGGCGCCCCACGGTCGGACGCGCTTGTGTGCCAGTTGTCGTAGTCCCGCGCTTCAGCATCCAGGATAAGGAAATCGCCATTTGGCAGGTAACTCACCGTGTGATGGATGAAATTCACCGGCAGCTCGGTGCTGCCTTCCGGCGGCGCCTTGTCGAGGAATTTTCCGCGCGCATGCCAGCGGCGCAGGACGTTTCCCTGCCGGTCGAGCTGGTTGATGATCCCTTGCGCCGATTGCGAAAACAGCAGCGTCCCATCGGGCTGATAGCGAATGTCCTGCGATGTGCCCTGGAATTGCTTGTTGAGGCTGACGGAACCGCCCTGGTCGATGCCGATGACCCAGGCCTGCAGCCCGCGAGTAGGCAATCCGCCGGGCCGCGTTGTGAAATAGATCGTTCCCGGCTCGCGCCTGGAGGCATCGCAAGTGACCAGCCTCAGTGGAAGTGATTCTGCACCCAACATTGCCTCCCAGGCTTTGATATGCCGAACCTTGATAGTCAAAGCGTGCCTGCGAACCCGTCTGGCGTCAACCGGACGCGCATCGCGCGCAGCATTGTGGAAGCAATGAAAGACGGGCGGCTATACCAGCCCCTGTCCCTTTTCCCGCAACTCGGTCGAAGACAGGTCCGAACGCGGTCCGTGCACGAACATGAAGGCGGGTGCCTGCGCATAGGGCAGGAGCGCTGCATCCTTCTCCGGCACCCGGTCGAAGGACAGATATTTCGCCGCCCGGCTGGACGCCCCGCGCAATGTCGAGCGTGGCCGGTCGATCACCACGATGGGCACCAGACCGGCGATTTCCTTCCAGCGCTGCCAGCGATGGAAGCCGGCCAGATTGTCTGCACCCATGATCCAGACGAAATGCACATCCGGATGCCGGTCGACCAGATAGCGGATCGTGTCATAGGTGAAGCGCGTATCGATATCGGCCTCGAAGCCGGTGATCGTGATCTTCGGATGATTGGCCACGCGGCGCGCCGCTTCCATCCGCACCTGCATCGACGGCAGGCCGGAATTTTCCTTCAGCGGATTGCCCGGCGTCACCATCCACCAGACGGACGACAGGTCGAGCCGCTTCAGGGCAATCAGGCTGGCAAGCCGGTGGCCCTCGTGCGGCGGGTTGAAGCTGCCGCCGAACAGACCGATGCGCATGCCCTTCTGCAGCCGCGGCAGGAGCGCGGGCAGGCCGGAAGATTGCTCTTTTCGCGGGAGCGCGAGGGGGCTGCGATTACTTATACTCATTTATTTCATAATGCAGGCAAGCGAGGGCTTTTTGCAAATGCTTTTCACAAAACCGTCGCCTGGAGGTTGCAGAAAACGGAAGGCGGTCTTTAGGGCCGCACCTGCCCGTTACCGTGGACCTTGTATTTGAACGATGTAAGCTGTTCCACGCCGACCGGGCCGCGGGCATGCATGCGCCCGGTAGCGATGCCGATTTCCGCCCCGAAGCCGAACTCCCCGCCATCGGCGAACTGGGTCGACGCATTATGCAGCACGATGGCCGAATCCACCTCGCGCAGGAAGGTTTCTGCTGCCGCGGCGTCTTCGGTGATGATGCAATCGGTATGATGCGATCCGTAGCGCTCGATATGCGTAATGGCCGCATCCAGTCCGTCGATGATCTTCGCGGAAATGATCGCGTCAAGATACTCGGTCGACCAGTCCTCGTCGCTCGCCGGCGTAACGCGCGTATCGACCGCCTGAATGGCGGCATCGCCGCGCACGGCGCAGTGCTCATCCAGCAGCATCTTCACCAGCGCCGGCGCAAAGGTATCCGCCACGGCCTTGTCGATGAGAAGCGTTTCGGCCGCCCCGCAAATGCCGGTACGGCGCATCTTGGCGTTGCGCACGATTTCTTTCGCCTTTTCCAGATCAGCCTTTGCATGGACATAAACATGCACGATGCCTTCCAGATGCGCGAAGACTGGCACCCGCGCCTCCTCCTGCACCCGCGCCACCAGCGACTTGCCGCCGCGCGGCACGATCACGTCGAGATTGCCGTCGAGACCCTTGAGCATTTCGCCAACCGCCTCGCGATCCTTGACCGGCACAAGCTGGATGGCGTCTTCCGGAAGCCCCGCTTCCTTCAGGCCCTTCACCATGCATTCATGGATCGCCATGGCCGAGCGCATGGCGTCCGATCCGGTGCGCAGGATCACCGCATTGCCCGCCTTCAGGCACAGGCCGCCGGCATCAGCGGTCACATTCGGCCGGCTTTCGAAGATGACGCCGATGACGCCCAGCGGCGTGCGCACCCGCTCGATCCTGAGGCCATTGGGCCGCTCCCAGGCATCCATCACCCGGCCCACCGGGTCGGGCAGATCGGCGATCATCTCCAGCCCGGCGCCGATGGCTTTCACGCGGCCTTCGTCCAGCCGCAACCGGTCGAGATAGGAGGCGGCAGCACCGCCCGCCTGCGCTGCCTTCATGTCCTCGACATTTTCCGCCAGAATCGCCGGAATATTGCCGCAGAGCGCCTGCGCCATGGCCCGCAACGCTGCGTTCTTCTGTTCGGAACCGGCGAGGCCAAGACCATGGGCAGCGGCCCGGGCGCGGCGGCCGAGTGTCGCCATGATATCGTGGACGGATGCGCTTTGCTGTACATTCATGACGATCAGGAAATCCGGATGGGTCGGCGGAACATCGGCCCGCATTGGGACCGAATGTTACCAGATT
>JAPOIA010000082.1 GCA_029979185.1 Alphaproteobacteria bacterium
TGTTAATTATATGCACAGATTCAGTCCATGCTTGGACCAAGTGCCAGGAACTGCCCGCGTGTGTGAACGAAGTTTCAGTGTTTTGCGTAAAACTTTAGCGAGCGCCGCTCCCTGTGGGCGAGATTATGCTTGATTTGGACAGAAAGGGTATTCTGTGTTTCGCAAGACATCATCGATCTTTTTTGCTGCCATCATGGTTGCAGGTTTTGCCGGCAGTGCTTCTGCAGGCGCGCGCATTTCGTCCACCGGTGGAAGTGTCCTTGTGAACAAGGGAATTGGCTACCGGCCGGTGTTGGGCAGTATGCAATTGAACGCAGGCGACCGGATCATGGTGCGCCGTTCCGGTAGCGGCAAGCTGTCTTTTGCTGACGGCTGCGTGGCTGATCTTGTTCCCGGCTTGATAACCATCAGCGACAAGTCCCCCTGCAAGGTCAAGGCGCAGGGCACCGCCGGACTTGGTGGAGGTGGTGGCCTTGGTGGAGGTGGTGGGCTCGGCGGCGGCGGCCTTCTAGGTGGCGGCGGTGGCCTGGGCGGTCTAGGCGGTCTGGGTGTCGGCCTCGGAACAATCGGCGCCATCGGCGCCCTCACTTTCACTGCCCAACAGATCCAGGAAAATCAGGAAAAGAAGTCCAGCCCGTAATTGCGAGCAGGTCCTTGCCGCTTTCGGCAAGGGACAATCTTCCGGTGAAAAATTACATCCGCTCGCCAGTCAATGGCGGGCGGTTTATCTTTCCGGATATCGGTTAGCGGCCACCCGCGAAATACTGTTCCAGCAACTGCTCGTAGATTTGCGCCAGCGCGGCAAGGTCATCCACACCGATCCGCTCGTCCACTGCATGCATGGTCTGGCCGATCAGCCCGAATTCCAGCACCTGCGCATAATTCTTGATAAAGCGCGCGTCCGATGTACCGCCGGTCGTCGAAAGCGCCGGCTTGCGGCCGGTTTGCGCTTCGACCGCGTTTGAAAACATCTCCACGAACGGGCCGGGTTCCGTCAGGAACGCCACCGCATTGGTCGGCTGGAAAGTCACTTCTGCCCGCGCTGCACCGGCGCTTGCCTTGACCCGAGCTTCGATCCCGGCCCGCAATGTTTCCGGCGTCCACAGATCGTTGAAACGGACGTTGAACTGGCAGCGCGCTTCCGCCGGAATGACGTTCACCGCCGGATTACCGGTATCGAAACTGGTGAATTCCAGATTGCTGGCATCAAAATGTTCGGTGCCCGGGTCGAGCGGCCTGGCCCGCAGTTCGGTGACGATGCGCGCCAGGTGATGCACCGGATTGTCCGCCAGTTGCGGATAGCCGACATGGCCCTGCTTGCCCTTGACTACGATGGCGCCGGACAGCGATCCGCGCCGCCCGATCTTGATCATGTCGCCGAGCGCATCCGGGTTGGTCGGCTCGCCAAGAATGCAATGGTCGAAGCGTTCGCCGCGTTCATGCGCCCATTCCAGCAGCTTGATCGTGCCGTTGACGGCGGGGCCTTCCTCGTCGCCTGTTATGAGGAAAGAGATAGCGCCCTTTGTCAGGTCGTACTTTGCCAGAAAGGCGAGTACCGCTGCGATACTGGCGGCGATGCCGCCCTTCATGTCGACTGCGCCGCGGCCCCACAGGAAGCCGTCCGCCACTTCCGCCGAGAACGGGTCGAACCGCCAGTCGGCTGCATTGCCGGGCGGCACCACGTCGGTATGGCCGGCGAACATCAGATGCGGATGGCCGGACCCGATGCGGCCATAGAGATTGTCGATATCCGGCCAGCCCTCCTGCCGGAAGGTGACGCGATGCGTTTCGAAGCCGGCGCCCTTCAGCAGCGCCTCGACCACCCCCAGCGCCCCCTTGTCGTCCGGCGTCACGGACGGGCAGCGAATGAGATCGCGGGCGATGTCGAGGGCTGTCGGTGTCATGTATCGGGGTTTCCCTGTTCCAGCGGCGGTTCGCCATAGCGGTTTCTGACCGGCACGCCAGCGCGCGCGCCCAGTTCCACGATGACGATCGCCAGCAGACCGACAGATACGACGCCCGCCAGATAGCCCAGCGGCGTTGCGCCAGCCTTGGTCTGCACCACGCCGAAGGCGTCGAGAGCCGAATAGGCAATCGCCATCGAGACGGTAAGATAGGACAGATGAGCACTCTGGTCACGGTCGCGCTGGCGCTTGACCATGACCGCGAGCGTCGGCCAGGCGAGGGCGGTATCCAGTAGCAGGTTGAGATTGCGGAACCACAGCGGCGCCGGCCGCACCCGCAGGTCCGCGCCATAGATCTGCAGCAGCGGCCAGAAGAACAGCAACTCGACGCCCAGGAGAATGAGCAGGCCTGTCCAGAACTGGCTGCGGCTGATCCGCCCGGTAAAGCTGAAAAACAGAAAGAACCAGTTCATGGGCTGCAGCGTGGGTTTCCCGGGATTCGCGATCCGCCAGCCATAGCGCGTTGCGGCCAGCTGGCCAAATGCATTCTGGTAACGGGGCGCATCGCCGCTGCGTCATCGTATGTGATTGGATCGAATGGATCCGTTACATCCAAACTGGACCGGCTGCGTGCACCGCGCTACGCTCCCCAAATCGGGCAAAAATCAACAATCGTATATGCTGTATGATGCAAAGTACGAAAGGAGCGTCATTTTTCGTTGTCGCGATGATGATCGCCGCGATGCCGGCGGATACTGTAGCGGCGCAGCCGACGAAAATGATGCAGGGCGCCTGCTTCCTCAATACCACCGGTAGCACGCAGTTTTATCGGGCAAAGTGGACAAACGAGAATTGGTTCAATGTATCGCTCAAGCCCGGGAGACGCTGGTGCCATTGGCGACCGGTAGGGTACAAGCAACTTACGGTGGACCGCCGGGGCAGCAGGTTTCCTGTTCCGCTTGCAAGGGCCCGTTGCGAGTCGATTGGACGATATTCGAACATCGCGGCTTTCATGCAAAATCCGGTAAGAACACGGAGTGCGCGCGACACATCGCGAACCCCACGCGCCAGCTCCGGCCCGCGCGCGCAATCCAGTGTACCTCGCACTGGCAGAACTGTTTCGCGTCCGCGCGGCAAGTTCTGGGGCGTTGCGTTTTTCAACTGCGGCGAGCGCGGAAACATCTGTTCCATTGCGCTGCGCGGGCACTATACCAAGGCCCAAGGCGAAGGCAGGGCGAGCTATCAATTTGTCTGGGATGCTGCGCGCGCGCAATTGAAAGCCCGCCCGGGCCTGCTCAGCCGTCACTGCGGAAGCAGCAGAATTACGGCGACCTATGTCTCAGTCGAGGAAACCGAGAACCAGGCGCATGCGTCGATGGCAAAACTCCTCGGTGCTTGCCGCAAGCAGAGCTTCGTGCGCATCTGCACCGATGTCAGCCCACTGACAGGCGCCTATTTCGGCGTGCTGTCCACGGCGACGCGCGTCGGCAGCAGCGGTGGGCAAATGTCCGGCCCGGGCGTCTGCTATAAGGGTTGGATCCTGGTCTGCTCCAGCCCTGAGGTGCATACGTTCAACTTCCTCTATCAGGTCGAGTACAGGGCAGCGGAATTCAAGCAGAAGAAATGCGGCGAGTATCTGGATAGGCGCGGACGGCCCAACACCACAGCGCTCAGCTGGTTCGAAAAGTTCTAGAAGTCCGACCTGGAGAAACGGATCAAGCAGAAATACGCACATATTGTCGGACGTTGCCGCAAACCGCTGCAATTCTTCAGCCACGGCGCCGCGCAGAAACCGAACCGCGCCGCCGTGATGGATTGGTTCAATCCCAGGTTGAAGAACTGCGATCGCCTTAAAACTCAAAGGTGTTTTGTCGAGCAGCGTGTGGTCATGACCCGGAAATAGGCTTCACGGTTTCCGGACAGTCGACCGACGCAAGGTGGTCTGTTACCAGCCCCCTTGCGCCCCGCCTCCATCCCGCGCATATTTGCGAGCAAGCGAAGGCGCAAAAGAAAATACCCCGGGAGGACGGCGCAGATGCTCAGCGTCAAGGGACTGAATACCGAATACAAGACCCCGAAGGGCCCGCCCGTGAAGGCGGCTCAGGATGTGTCCTTCGATGTGCCGAAAGGCAAGTTTTTCACCCTGCTGGGGCCTTCCGGCTGCGGCAAGACGACGACCCTGCGTTCCATCGCCGGGCTGGAAAAGCCGACATCGGGCGAGATTTCCGTCAACGGCACGGTAGTTTATTCGTCAGCCAAGGGCATTTTCGTGCCGCCGAATCGGCGCAATTTCGGCATGGTGTTCCAGTCCTACGCCATCTGGCCGCATATGACGGTCTTCGCCAATGCCGCTTTCCCGCTGGAAGTGCGCAAGGACAAGCCGTCCAAACAGGTGATCCAGGACAAGGTGATGGGCGTGCTCGCCGCCGTGCAGCTCGATCATCTGGCCGAGCGGGACGCCACGCGTTTGTCTGGCGGCCAGCAGCAGCGCCTGGCGCTGGCGCGCGCGCTCGTGATGGAGCCCGAACTCTTGCTGCTCGACGAGCCGTTGTCGAACCTCGACCTGAAACTGCGCGAGGCCATGCGGTTCGAGCTGAAGCGCATCCAGCGCGACAACGGGCTGACGACCATCTATGTCACCCACGATCAGGGTGAGGCGCTGGCGCTCAGCCACGAGATTGCGGTGATGAGCGAGGGCCGTATCGTGCAGATTGGCCCGCCGCGCGCCATCTACGACCATCCGCGCACCAAGTTCGTCGCCGACTTTATCGGCACGACGAATTTCCTTGAAGGCACAGTGAAAGGCGAGACGGGGGCCAACCGTTTCGCGGTGGACACGCCTATCGGCTCGATGACGGTTGCATCGGAAGAAAAGCTGTCCTCCGGCATGCCGGTATCGATCTCCATCCGGCCGGAGGATATCGAACTGTCGGAAACCGCACTGGCAGCGGAAGGCGGCGCCAATATCTACAGCGGCAGCATCGATGCGACCGTGTTCCTTGGCGATTTTGTCGATGTTCAGGTGAAGGCGGGCAGTGCCATGCTGCAGTCGCGCACGCATCCTTCCTTGAGCGCATCGGAGGGCGATACCATCCACATGCGCATCAGTCCGGAAAAGTGCGTGGCGATCGAAGATACGGTGCGGGCTTAGTCAAAAGACGGGTATTTGGCCCCACAACGCGAAGTGCTCTACACGATCAAGCAGCCGGCTGGATCATATCCGATTGGTCACAAAATACTGAATTTTCTCTCGCCTCTCTGTGATTGGCAGTTTACCGGCGCCCACCCTAACTCGTGGGTGTCGAAGTAACCGGCGCAAAACCAGCGCCTGCCAACGTGGAGAGTGGAAATGAAAAAGACGATCGCAGCTGCCGTATTGACCCTTGGCCTCGGCGCCTATGCACTTCCTGCTTCTGCAGCGGAATACTACGGCGGCGACGTATGGACCAAGAGCGAACCCAGCCGCATGGCGCCCGCCGATGTCGGCGATGGCAGCAATGTGATGTCGTATGTCGACGATGACCGTGCGACCCTGCGCGACGGCGATGTGTCTGGGAGCCAGGTTTTCGAGCGGAAGGACGAAGCTCATTCCCAGTGGTAACCGGCTTCGGTTATTCCACAGCCACCGATAGCAATCCTATCGGTGGCAAGAGAACGCTACGCCGCGCAAGCTGCGTAGCGTTTTCGCTGGTCGCTGCAAGACCGCGCGTGAACGGCCGGAAGTTGAATGCGAATCCTAACGGCTTGCCAGACGTTTCAAAGCCATCAGTCCGGCAACGGCAATCGTCGCCAGCAGTATCAGCGAGAACAGGATCATCACACCGACTGCGCCCAGCATGGCGCCGAGCGTGTTCCAGAAGCCGATGTTCGCTAGAAGAATGGCCAGCAGGATGAACAGGACGATGGGCATGGGGCCGCTCCGTTGATGGACAAGATCCATCGATAAACGGTGCGGCAGCGGATTGGTTGCATCCGCTGCCGGAAGCGTCCTAACCCAGTTCCCAGTTCTGCGGGATGATGCCGGCCTTGCGCAGATTACCGACATAATACCGCCACAGCTTGTCTAGGTGGCGGCCGCGTTTGAACTCCTTGTCGAAACTGTCCATGTCGGCTTCCGACAGAGGCTTCAGAGTGCCGATGGCCTGGGCATTGTATTGGGCCACGGCATTCTCGACGAAATGCACCGAATCCGTCAGTACCGCCAGCACGCTTTCGCCGGTCACAATCTGTCCGTGGGCGCGGATCTGCATCGCATGGCACTCGCCCAGCGTCTTCGCCACGGCTTCACCCTGGTACTTATGGGCGACATGGGACGGGTCGGGATGCACCGGAATGCCGTTGCGCCAGCGGATGGCGTGGTTCTTCACCGGTCGCAGGTCGCCTTCCTCGATCAGCGTGAAGGAGTTGGTCAGGTCGTGGTGGAAATGCGCAACCGAGTTGATGTCCGGGCGGGCGCGCAGGATTTCCGCATGCAGCACCGTCTCGGCCGGAGGTTTTTCACCCTTCGGGCCGGAGAGGATGTTGAGGTCGAGATCCATCGTGATCAGGTCTTCCGGCTTCAGGTCCGAGCGCGGCGTGTCGATCGGCTGGATCACGAAAGTATTGGGGTCGGGCAGGCGGGCCGAAACATGGCCGGAATAGCCCAGGATGCCTTCATTGTTCAAAATCAGCGTACAGGCTGCCACCTGCCGCTTGAGCAGGGCAATTTCCGCCTGGATATTGTCGTTACTGCGGGTGTCTTCTGCTGCGCTCATCGAATTCCCTCCGTTTATGGCAGCTAGTTAGGCCGCTGCAGGGCGGAAGGCAAGGCGTCTTTCCGGGCCTCCCCGCCGGGAATGACACCCCGCGCTCGTTGAACGTTTCCCCATTGCCCACTTTGATTCCTTGGCATAGAAGAAATCCGACGCGCAATACGCGCCCGGGCCGGAGAGAGCTGATTTGACCGCCCGCCCGCCGGAGGATCAACCAATAAGGAAGGACATTTTGCCCATGGCAAAAGACGCCAAAGTTTCAGACGATCTCGCCCAGAAATTCGCCACCGAAAAGGAAACACCCTACGAGCGCTGGGTGGCCGCCGAGGGGCTGGATATCATCTCCGCCCACTACGTGCAGAACCTCCGTACTGTTGCGCTGAAGCCGTGGGCCCGCCGCGGCGGTTCCGGCGTTTACGTCAACCACGAGGCGTCCCGCACCTCAAACGATTGTTATGTATGCGAAATTCCGGCCGGCGGTAAGCTTGCTCCGCAGCGCCAGCTGTTCGAGGAAATGATCCTCGTGCTGGAAGGCCGTGGCTCTACCTCGGTCTGGAACGATGCCGGCGACAAGATCACCTTCGAGTGGAATGCTGGCGCCCTGTTCGCCATTCCGCTGAACTGCCACCACCAGCACTTCAACGGTTCCGGCCAGCAGCCGGCCCGCTTCGTGGCCGTCACCAATGCGCCGCCGGTCATCAACCTGTATGAGGACCCGGATTTCGTCTTCAACACGAAGTACGATTTCAAGGGCCGCTTCAACGGCGAGCCGGACTATTTCTCCGCCAAGGGCGAGCAGCAGGGCTTCAAGCTGGTCACCAACTTCGTGCCGGATGCGGTCAACCTGCCGCTGATCACCGCCAAGGAGCGGGGCGCCGGCGGCGGTCACATTCGCTTCAATATGGCCAAGGGCTCGATGAACTCGCACATCTCGCAGTTCCCCATCGGCACCTACAAGAAGGGCCATGCCCACGGTCCGGGCGCCCATGTCATCATCCTCTCCGGCGAGGGGTATTCCATGATGTGGCCGGAAGGCGAAGAGCCCAAGCGCTATGATTGGGAAGTCGGCACCATGATCGTGCCGCCGAACATGTGGTTCCACCAGCACTTCAACACCGGTACCACCCCGGCCCGTTATCTGGCGTTCAAGCACGAGGGCGTCGCCATCCGTAACGCCCAGGGCGTGCCGAAGGCCTGGATCTCCAAGCGCGTTGGCGGCGACCAGATCGACTATGCCGATGAGGATCCTGCAATCCGCCAGGAGTTCGAGGCCGAGCTGGCCAAGAACAACCTAAAGACCGCCATGGACACCGCCTACGAGCAGGAAAAGGAAACCTTGCCCGAAAAGGCGGCCTGAGGCGCGAGAGGATTCCCTTCTCCCCCTGGGGAGAAGGTGGTCCTGAGCGAAGCGAAGGGCCGGATGAGGGATTGTATAGCCAATTGCAGGCGCAGTCAGACGCTGTGATTCATCAGCCCCTTCATCTGTCACGCTACGCGTGACTTATTCTCCCCGCACGCGGGGAGTTCGGGAGCAGGCCTTCAGGCCGGCTTTCAAGAACGACAATCGCCGAAGGAGGACGGCATGAGCGTATTCGCAGCGCCGCTGGTCAACAAGGAACTGGCCGGAAAGTTCGCGACGGAAGTAGACACGACCTATTACAAATGGGTGCGCGACCAGGGGCTGGATATCGTTCCGGCCAATTACATTCCCGACCTGCGAACAATCGAGCTGAAGCCGTGGGCCCAGCGCGACGGGCGCGGCGTCTTTATCAACCATGACGATTCCCGCAACACGAACGATTGTTACGTCTGCGAAATCGCACCCGGCGGCAAACTGGCGCCGCGCCGCCAGTTGTTCGAGGAAATGGTTCTCATCCTCTCCGGCCGCGGATCGACCTCGGTGTGGAACGACAAGGGCCACAAGATCACTTTCGAGTGGAAGGAAGGCGCGATCTTCGCCATTCCGCTGAATTGCCACCACCAGCATTTCAACGGCTCGGGGCAGGAGTCAGCGCGGTATGTGGCGACGACTTTCGCCCCCTGGGTGCTGAACCTCTACGGCGATCCAGATTTCGTCTTCAATTGCCCGCGTGACTTTCCCAAGCGCTTCAATGGCGAACCGGACTATTTCTCCGCCAAGAGCGAGAATGCCGGCTTCAAGCTGCTGACCAATTTCGTGCCGGATGCGGTAAACCTGCCGTTGTTCGAATCCAAGGAACGCGGTGCCGGCAGCGGCCATGTTCGCTTCAACATGGCCGGGGGTACCATGGCCAGCCACATTTCCCAGTTCCCGGTGGGCACCTACAAGAAGGCCCATGCCCATAACGCCGGGGCGCATGTGATCGTCCTTTCCGGCGAGGGATATTCGCTGATGTGGCCGGAGGGTGAGGAACCCAAGCGCTTCGACTGGAAGCCGGGCTCGCTGATCGTGCCGCCGAACGCCTGGTTCCACCAGCATTTTAACGCTGGCGACAAGCCAGCGCGCTATCTGGCGTTCAAGTTCTCCTCGCCGCGCAACAGCCAGGGCGTCCCCATGTCGTGGATCAGCCGCCGCATCGGCGGACTGCAGATCGACTATGCGGACGAAACGGCCGAGGTCAGGCAGATGTTCGCCGACGCGCTGGCGAAGCATGGGCTGAAGCCGCAGATGGACGCCTCCTACGCCAAGGAGCTGGAGACACTGCCGCCGCTGCCAGCTTAGCCGAACGAGCGGCGCCTTGCTCAACCCAGGCTATGCAGGGCGATTGGCGCTGGTTGCCTTACATTCCCGATTCATGCTCTATCGGCGCAATCCGCGGCGTCGATCCGGCGCCCTTTCAACCCTGGAGGCAATCCATGAGTGAAGCCCGCGTAACCCCCGCCAAGGAAGGCGGTCCCGGCCACAACAGCCAGGCCGATCGTGAAGAAGTCGTCTGGGAGCGCTGGCAGCGCAAGCGCGTCTTTGTTCGCGCGCTGGAGGGCACCTATGGCGAACTGGTCAGCGAGCTGTTCACCCAGCCGCGCGTCTATCCGACCTCCGACCACAAGTGGAAGGGCGGCCCCGGCCATTACGGCAAGAAGATCATCAATCCGCAGGCGGTGAAGGTCGCCCAGTCCATCGAGACCCATATCGAGGTGTTCTCGCCCATGGGCTACGGCCAGAAGCACGGCCACATGAACAGCGCTGTGTTCTTCGTGCTGAAGGGCAAGGGCTACGACGTGCACGACGGACGCCGCATCGACTGGGAGCCGGGCGATGCGTTGATCGTCGAGAACGCCTGCGTGCACCAGCATTTCTCGCAGGAAGAGGACGACGAGTGCATCACGCTGGTCATGAAGGCCAAGCCGCTGTTCCTGTTCATGCACATGCTGTTCCAGAAGATCGCCGAATATCCGCCGAAAGACGGCACGCCAAAGCAGCTTGCCTATACGCCGCCGGCGGAACTTTAATTTGTGGAGCGAATACCGATGTCCATTCTCGATCCGCGTGAAAAGGAAGCCGCCTACAAGCAGCTGAAGCACGCC
>JAPOIA010000083.1 GCA_029979185.1 Alphaproteobacteria bacterium
AAAGTGCTGCCCTATTTCCGCAAAACCGAAAGTTGGCAGCACGGAGCCAGCACCTGGCGTGGCGGCGATGGCCCTATGCCGACCCGCTATACCGATGCGGGACACGATCCTCTACTAGACCGTTGGCTCGCCGCGGGCGAAAGCAGCGGATATGGCACAACGCCGGATTTCAATGGCGAAAGACAGGACGGGCTAACCCGCGCCCAGCTGAATATCGGCGATGGGATCCGCGCACATTCCGCCAATACCCTGCTGCGCCCGACGATGCGAAAAGGCAATGTCAAAGTCGTCACCGGCGCATTGGTCCACCGCCTCATCCTCGACGGCTCCAGGGTGGCCGGCGTGGAATACAACGTCGGCGGCGGTATGGTGACGGCTGCATCAAGCCACGAAATCGTTCTCTCAGCAGGCGCCTTCAACTCACCTCAGGTTCTTATGCGCAGCGGCATTGGCCCCGCCGATCACCTACGCGATCTCGGCGTCGAAGTGCTCTTTGACCAGCCGGAAATTGGAGACAACCTGCAGGACCACCCTTCCCTGGCGCTGGAATTCGAACTGCTCGGACCGTCACCCTTCCAGGATAATCTGCGCTACGACCGGCTGGCGCTGAACATGCTACGCGCGCATCTATTCAAGTCGGGTCCCTGCATAGAACCGCTGGCCTTCGGCACCGGCTTCGCCAGAAGCCGCCCTGATCTCGACATACCCGATCTGCAGTTCTTCTTCCGGCGCTTTTCGGCGAGCGCGCGGCCGTGGTTCCCCGGCATTCTGCCGAAGGGACCGACCGCCTTCGGTATCGGCGTGTGCCACCTGCGGCCGGAAAGCCGTGGTACGGTTCGGCTCACCAGCAGCGACCCAAATGCGCCACCACGTATCCTGAATAACTTCCTGTCGACGCCGGGCGATCGCGGCACCCTACGAGAAGCGGTCAGGGTCGTTCGCAATATCGCCATGCAACCGGCATTCAACGAAGTACGTGGCAACGAGCTGATGCCGGGAACGGCAGTCCAGAGCGACGACGAGATAGACGCCTTTATTCGACAGACGCTGGCGACAGTCTTCCACCCCTGCGGAACCTGTCGCATGGGCGCCGATCCGCAGTCGGTAGTCGATCCGCAGCTGAAAATGCGCGGCATTGAGAACCTGCGCATCATCGACGCATCGGTTTTCCCAGATATCGTTGGAGGCAATATCAATGCCTGCACCATGATGGTCGCGGAAAAAGGAGCCGACTATATGTTGGCGGCATGATTGTGCCCTATGTCACATGCAACTCCGGCCCGATCTCCCCTTATTGGAGGGAAAAGTATTCCAGCCGCCAGATGCACCGCCAGACAAACCGATTGCAGAAGAGATGCTAGCAACAGACCGGTTGCCAGTTGATGATCAGCGCTGTTGTCGGAAGCCAGCCCCTGAGCCGAAACGGCCGTCTCGAACAACACTGCCGCAGCCGGCGGAAATACTAGTCTGATGACGATGGATGAACATGACGTCGGCCGGTAAACACCCGCGAGATTTTATGTCCCGCAATAGGTGACATAGGGACCGAAGTCCTTCGGCGCCGGACGCGCATAATCCTCCAAACCCGCGCGCGACGTGAACGGATCGCGCAGTACCTCCAGCAAAGTTTCAAAAGGAGCAAAGTCATTGCCAGCCACCGCTGCGGCCAGCGCTTCTTCCACCTTGTGATTGCGCGGAATATAAAGCGGGTTTACGCGATCCATGCCCTCGGCTCTCGAGTTCGTCTGCTGGTTGTCGCGGAGCAAGCGATCCTGCCATTGCTCGAGCCATTGAGTAACAGCGGAAGCATCGCCGAATGCTTCGGCGATAGCATCGTGATCGCCGCGCATATGCGCCGCCAGCGCCCGGAACGTCATGGTGAAATCGGCCTTTCCCTGATGCATCGCCTCGAGCAGCGCTTCGGCAAGCTGTCCGTCGCCCTCCTCTGCACCGACGAGACCGATCTTGGCGCGCATGCCCGTCAGCCAGAAAGCTTCGAAAATGGCCGGATAGGCATTGATCTCGTTTGTCGCCAGACGGATGGATTCGTCGCGCTCGTCATGGACCAGCGGCAGCAGCGTTTCCGCCAGCCGCGCGAGGTTCCATTGCGCTATGCGCTGCTGGTTTCCAAAGGCATAGCGGCCATTGTAGTCGATGGAACTGAAAACCGCATCCGGCGAATAAACGTCAATGAAGGCGCATGGCCCATAGTCGATCGTCTCGCCGGAAATTGTCATGTTGTCGGTATTCATGACGCCATGCACGAAGCCCGCCAGCATCCATTGCGACACCAGCGCAGCCTGCCGCTCGATAACGGCACGGAGAAATTTCAGATAGCGATCTTCCGCATCCGCAAGCTCCGGATAGTGACGGCGGATAGCATAGTCGGCGAGGCGCCGCACCTTGTCCATGTCCTGCTGTGCGGCGAAAAACTGGAACGTCCCGACCCGCAGATGGCTTGCGGCTACGCGCGTCAGCACCGCGCCGGGCTCGGGGCGCTCACGCATGACCTGCTCACCCGTCGTTACCACCGCCAGCGCCCGGCTGGTCGGAATACCCAGCGCATGCATGGCCTCACCCATCAGATATTCCCGCAGCACCGGCCCAAGGACCGCCTTGCCATCGCCCCGGCGCGAAAAAGGCGTACGCCCGGAGCCTTTCAACTGGATATCGCGCCGCTGGCCGTTGCAATCGATAATTTCGCCTATCAGCAGTGCACGGCCGTCGCCAAGCTGGGGAGAAAATCCACCGAACTGATGGCCTGCATAGACCTGCGCCAGCGGAGCGGAACCTTCCGGCGCAACGGTTCCGGAGAAAATTGCCGCCCCCTCCGCGCCCTCAAGCACCTGCGGATCGAGTCCCAGCTCCCCCGCCAGCGCCCGGTTGAACTGCACAAGTGCCGGGGAAGGCGCAGGTTCGCCCTGCCACGGCACGTAGAAAGTCTCCAGTTCCCGCGCAAAAGTGTTGTCAAAACCAAAACTCACGGCGTCCCTGGGCATATTGAAGCTCCTGCGGCACAGCGACGTAACACAATTGTCTGGCGTCGGTCGCGGCGTTAGCGCAATTTGCGGTCTCAAAACAATATAGGAAACAGCAGGACAAACTCCAGCCGGGTCCCTATGCCCAGCCATGCCACCAAGCGTTTGATTCTGCGTTGCAGCGCCCCTATGCTCGAAACTCCGAATTCTAATACTTCGTCCGGAGACACACAATGAGCAAGCTGCGCCATATCGCAATGCAGGTTCCCGATCTTGAAAAGGCTGCCGCCTTCTACGAAAAGGTATTCGAGCTGAAGCGGGTCGGCTCGGCGGAAAGCCCGATTGGCAATGCCATCAGCCTGTCCGACGGCGTGATGAACCTGACGCTCCTCAACTTCCCCGATGGAAAGGGCGGCATGATCAATGGACAGGACTGGGCCGGCCTGCACCACATGGGGTTCGTCGTCGAAGACAAGGAAGCCATCGCCAGGAAGGTCGAGGAAGCCGGCGGAACATATTTCATGACCCTGCCGGCCTACCCCGGCGTCGATGTCGAAACCAAGTTCAAGGACGTCAATGGTGTGGTCTTCGATGTCTCCGAACACGACTGGCGCCTGCATTCCGACGCGGGCGAATAAATCACTCGCATGAAAATCGTCTCGGTTCAGGAGCGCACCGTATCGCTCGGCAGCGCTACCGCCAATGCCGCCATTTCGTTTGACAGCATGACCGCAAGCGCTGTCGTCGTCGAAGTGGAAACGCAACGCGGCCGCTTTCACGGGCTCGGCTTTTCCTCAATCGGCCGGTATGGCCATGGCGGCCTGCTGCGTGAACGCTTCATTCCCCGCCTTCTGGCGGCGTCAGTTACTGATTTGCACGATCCAGACAGCGGCGCCTTTTGCATGCAGCGCATATGGGGCGTGTTGATGAAGGATGAGAAAGAGGGCGGGCATGGCGAGCGTTCCGGCGCCGTCGGCGTTCTGGAAACCGCGATATGGGATGCCTATGCCAAGTCAGAAGGCCTGCCGCTATGGGCGCTGCTACAACGGGAATTCGGCCACAGCGACGAATGCGGCCTGCCTGCGGGCCAGACTGGGGTCTATGCGAGCGGCGGGCACTATCATGCAACGGGTGACGATGCGTCCCGGCTGGCGGACGAGGCAAAGCGCTGTCTTGATACCGGATACAGCTGGTTCAAGCTGAAAATCGGCGGCGCCTCGGAGACGATGGACCGGAAGCGCATCGAGGCCACCGTCGCGGCAGCAGGCCAAAGCCGGCGTATTGCCGTGGATGCCAACTGCGCATTCGATGCACCGGAGAAACGTCAGGCCCTGGCAAAACTGGATGCGCTGTCGTTGCGCTGGATTGAGGAACCGGTCAATCCGCTTAACTATCGCGGACTTGACGAAGTATCGTCCGCGCTGACGACTGCTATAGCAACAGGGGAGAACTGCTTCGCGGCGGCGGACTCAAGCAACCTGTTACTTTATGGCGGACTGCGCGCCGATCGCGACATACTACAAATGGATTTTGTCCTCAGCTACGGACTGACCGAATATCTACGAATGATAAATATGGCTGAAGCGACAGGATGGAGCCGCCGCAATTTTATCCCCCATGCCGGCCATCAGGCCGCACTGCACGCCTGCGCCGGCCTCGGGCTTGGTGCGCATGAAACGGGAAGCGCACCAGGCCCCTTTGGCGGCGTCAGCGCTTGCACACGTATTGCAAACGGTATAGCCACCGTGAGCGACCGCCCCGGCACAGGTATTGAAAACAAGCCGGAGCTACTTCGTTATTTTGATGGAATGATCGACTGAGGGCCATCAGCCCGTCCGTTATTCATGACCAGAATGCGGTCTTGAGCCAGCGCATTGTTGCGCCGGCCCGCGCAACTATTTTGCCCATGACTACGTTTGTCAGTATGACTTAGTAGAGAGGCGCGATCATGCATTCAGTATTGGCAAGCCTGTATGCCCGCATCCTGAAGGGCAGCAGACTTAGGAAACTCGCCATGGGCTTTGGCGCAGCAGTGCTCGCAAGCACAACGGCTACGGTCGCGAATGCCGCTCCTGCCCGCACTGCAGCTACAGTCAACATGCGCACCGGACCTGCTGTCAGCTATCCAATCGTCACGGCGATTCCGCGTGGCTCGGTGGTCGAAGTCTATACCTGCCTGCGCTCGCGGCCATGGTGCGATGTCGACTGGGATGGATGGCGCGGCTGGGTCTCGGCAAGATTTCTGCGCTACACTGGCGGATCCTACAACTACGTGCCGCTTTATGAGATATTCCCGATCATAGGCATTCCCGTATTCACCGGCGTTCCGGTCATTTATCCGCGCGTGCGCAGGCCGCGCCCACGTCGCCCAGGGATAGCCCCCACGCCGCGCCCGCCGCTGCCGCCAACAGTCGCTCCCCGGCCTCGTTCGCCGAGGGTCGCGCCCGCGCCCACCGACCGGCGCATAAGACCGGCTCCAACACCGCCTACGGTCCGGGCGCCGCGTGCAGTAGCACCGCCTTCCTCTCCGCGAATTGTACCGGATAGAGCGCCAATCGTGAGACCTCCTGTCTCCCGGGCGCCTAGCGCCCCGATGATGGCCCCGCGGCCTGCCGCTCCGCCGAGCGCGCCGTCTGGAGGCGGCGGCAGGCTTCGACTTCCGGTTGGAGGCGGTGGTGGTGCGATGCCGCCATCGCCCAGATAAAATCAGATTTGGCAAAACAGAGGCTCGGAACAGGTCCGTCAAACCGGGCCTGTGGCCCTATAAAGGTATGGAAATCGGCGTAAAGGTACCGCCGGCCTGAATAAGGTCGACACGCTTCAACACGATGCCAAAGCCGTCCCCGCGCCGGCGCAATGTATGCGTTACGGAACCACCCCAGCGTGTCGGCCGGTCCTCACGCAATTCCTCGACGATCAGCTTCGAGCGCGCGACGATCTGCCCGTTTTCCTCACGCACCGTTATGTTGCCGACCAGATGCACTGTCGCCGGGTACGGCTCGATGGAATAGGCATGCGGATGCCCCAAACGTTCTACCCGCAAGCCAAGCAAGGCCTTGTCCTCGGCCATGATCGAAACCTGGTTTTTCATGTCTGCCTGATCGCGGCTTGTCGGGACCCAGTAGACGCCATCCTCCTCGAACAGGTCGAGCCAGCCGTGGAAGTCCCGGCCGTCCAGAAGCTCGGCCTCATAGGCCAGGAAAGCGGAAACCGCATGGTGCAATGTGAGCAGTTGGAGATTCATTGCGCAATCATCCATTCGCGCCAGGCTCTCAGCTGCGACCGGATCGGCAATTCACTGGATGTAGTCGAACGGTAGCTGCAGTCCTCACCGGCTGGCGCATCCTTTTCAATGCCGCGCCTGCTGTCAAGCCGCGGTAGCACGCCGCTTTCCAGTCCGCGCTGCACCCGGCCGAAAATCTCCAGGTCATCGGAGAAGATCATGGACGCAGGTGAGACAAGCGCCCCCAGGAAACGAACCGCGCGGTGAAATATCTCATCAGGCGCGCCTGCCAACCTGAAGCAATATCCTTCAAGGATCGTCTCGTTCACCGATACCGGATGCACAACCCGTATCTGGTGGAACTGCGCATTCACGTTCAGCGTCGGCCAGACCAGATTGTTGAAACGGTCCATACCCAGAATATCCGCCGCCTTTTGCACGCCGTGCGTCGCTTCAAGCGCCTCGCGATAGGTGCGCATCACCTCGTCTTCCGTCTGGCGAGACAAAAGGCCAGCCTTGTAAAAACCGCCCATGAACGAATGGCCTTGCGCCATGCCGTTCAACTCGATGGCATTCCAGTCTTTCGGCGTCAGACCGTTCGACGCCATCATTCCCTTGGTCTGCCCGCGGTCGATGAGGCGCGGATCGGGATCGACTTTCGACTTGTTGGCGGTGCTGACCGAGGATTCATGTACGAAGGACGGGTGCACGGTGTCGTTTGCATTCTCGTGATGCAGTTTCCAGTTACCCGGATAGCGCACGCGAAAACTGCCGCCAGCAATTTCAATCTCGCCGCCGGGCGCACGATCAACAAGATTGTCGATCGCATCAGTCATCGGACCCAGAAAATCGGTTAGTGCCGGCCCGTCGGGTGCCAAGCTGGCGAACACAAAGCCGCGATAGCTTTCCACGCGCGGTGCGCTCTTCAGGCCAAGCGATGGATCGGAAATGGTGAAGGACGCAGGATAGCTCTGCACATCCGGCACGAATTTCAGCTTGCCATCAAGACCAAACGCCCAGGCGTGATACGGGCAGACGAACGATATGGCGCTACCCGAAGAACCTGCGCACAATCGGGTGCCGCGATGCGTACAGGCATTGGAGAGAACCCGAAGCGACCCATCCTGCTGGCGCACCAGCAGGACCTCATCCACCCCCATGCGCGTGCGGCAAAAATCCCCCGGCTTTCGCACCTGGCTTTCGTGTCCCACGAAGATCCAGGCGCGCCGGAAGATGCGCTCCATTTCCAGGTCGAAAATGACCGGGTCGGTATAGGCGCGCGCCCCCATGCCTTCGTCTCGGGCCACGTCTGCTATATCGATATTGAAATTGCCGGGCTGGTCATTCATGAAATCGAGAATATGATGATCGCGAGGCAGGGTGTCAACAAATGGCAGCGCAGACTACACCAGCGCTAATGGATGGCACGCTATCGAACGGTTCGGAGCCAATGGCAGACACGCAAGCAACAATCCAGCCCGCCAGCATCCCGCGTAGCGAGGCAGACCGGCTGGTCACCGGACGCGGGCGTTTTGTCGATACAATATCCTTGCCCCACATGCTGCATCTCGCCTTTGTACGCAGTCCGGTAGCGCATGGGAAACTCGTTTCGGTCGAAACCACGGCAGCAGCATCCATGCCGGGCGTTAGCGCTGTGTTCACGGCCAGCGACTTCGAGCCGGTTGTCGCTGAAATTCCACAGACGAAACTGGCCATCATGCCGGGGCATGTTTCGCCACCGCAGCCGCCATTGGCGCATCAGACCATCAGATTCCAGGGCGAGCCGGTCGCCGTGGTGGCCGCCGAAACGGCAATGCAGGCGCAGGACGCAGCTGCCGCAATCACAATGGAACTTGAAGAACTGCCACCCGTTGCATCCGCTGAAGCTGCCGAACAGTCCGGCGCGACGTCGGCTTCCAACCTTGAGTTCGACAAGGGAGACAAAACCCAGCGCGAACTCGTTCGCATCGAAGCGGAGCTGTCTTTCGCCCGCCAGACGGGCGTTACCATGGAACCCCGCGGCATTGTTGTATCCTATGATCCTGTCGAGGACAGGCTTGCAGTCTGGCACTCACATCAGTCGCCGCACCTCGTTCAGGTGCTTCTGGCCAAGGCGCTAGGCCTGCCGGAGCATCGGGTCCTCGTGCAGGCGCCCGATGTAGGCGGCGGTTTCGGCGTCAAGCTGCATCTGTATCCGGACGAGATAGCCGCCGCAGTCGCCTCCAGGCTGCTGGGCAAACCGGTGAAATACATCGCAACACGGATGGAAGCCTTCGCCTCCGACGCTCATGCCCGCGAATTTACCGCACGCGCCGCCGTCACAATGACAAAGGAAGGCGCGCTGGCAGGCATGGAAGCTGACTTCGCCAATCCGATCGGCGCCTATTCCATCTACCCTCGGTCATCAGTCGGCGATTCGGTCCATGCGGCCACACAGTTGGGCGCACCTTACCAGCTGGCCTATCTGTCGACCAGGGCCCGGACATACTGGCAGAACAAGACACCCAGTGGCGCCATCCGTGGCGTAGGCCAGCCTGTACCATGCACAGTGACCGAACAGCTGATGGATCGTGCCGCCCGCCACCTCGGTGAAGATCCCGCCGCCTTTCGCCGCCGGCATTATCTTGCAGCTGACGCCTTTCCGCTGACGACGCTTGGCGGCATTCCGATGGAGCGCCTGTCCCTCACCGAATGCCTCGACCTCCTGCTCGAGAAAATGGACTACACCGGCCTGCGCAAGGAACAGGCGCGGTTGCGCAAAAAAGGCATATTGCGTGGCATCGGCATCGCAACCTTCATCGAACAGACGGCCGTCGGCCCCGGGCTCTATGGCGCTGCGGGCGTACCCGCGACATCAATCGAAGAGGCGCGGCTGCGGCTCGAAGCGGACGGATGCGTGCGCGTGGAGACCGGTGCGACCGATCAGGGACAGGGAACGCTGACCGGCATCCGGCAAATTGTTGCAGGCCTTCTCGGTGTGGACCTGCTTCAGGTTGAAGTGACGGCAAGCAGCAGCGCCGGCGCACGCGGCGGTGGCGCGTGGGCGTCTAGGGGCCTGTCACTGGCGGGAGAAGCAGCAGCACTCGCGGCACAAACCTTGCGCGATAATATCCTCGCGGCAGCCGGGCAATTGCTGCAACTTGAGCTGTCGGCTCTGCGCCTGGAGGCCGGCATCATTCGCGGACCGGGCGGCGAAGGGATAACCCTTTCCGAGCTGGCGCAAAAAACCTGGTACCGTCCTCATGAGTTTCCCGAACCTGTGGCCGAGCTTTTCTCCGTCAGCCGGTCCTATGTACTGGAGGGGCGCCCGCACCTGATGGCCAACGGCGTGCAGGCCAGCCTTGTGGAAGTCGATGCGGAGACTGGCGTCGTGACCCCTATCCGGCACTGGATCGTTGAGGACTGCGGCCATATCGTCAATCCGGCGCTGGTCGATGGCCAGTTGATGGGCGGTGCGGCGCAAGGTATCGGCGGCGCTCTCAGCGAAGCTTGCATCTATGATCGCGATGGCCAGTTGCTCAGCGCCAGTTTCCTAGACTATGCGGTGCCACGCGCCGACAATGTGCCACCTTTTGAAATCTTCCATGTGAGCACACCCCAGACCGGCACGGAACTGGGCATAAAGGGCGTGGGCGAAGCCGGAACGGTTGGCGCACCGGCAGCCCTCTGGGGGGCGGTCAACGATGCTATCGCGCACCTTGGCGCACAGGTGAATTGCCAGCCATTGACCTCGGCGGCAATCTACCGGGCTCTGGCATCGGCGGCAAAGCCGCTCGATTAAACCGGGACAGGGAAGCATTCCCGGCAAAAAGAGACTTGAAGGCCGCGCCCACCCGGCCTAACCTTGGTCCCAATGAAGCTAGCGCATGCCTGATATGCAGCTGCACTTCAGTTCAATGATCGTTCAAGATCGCTATTG
>JAPOIA010000084.1 GCA_029979185.1 Alphaproteobacteria bacterium
ACGCCACATCACCCGGAGTATCCGACAGAGGAGATGATGGATGCCTATCACGACTACCAGATGCAGGGTGGTCGCTTCATGTACCTTGCCGCGAACGGATTCTACTGGATCGCGGTCGCCCATCCGGACAATTCCAACATCATAGAGGTACGCAAGGGCGACAACGGCACGCGAGCCTGGACCATCCAGCCGGGCGAATACTGTAATGCCTTCGACGGCAAACATGGCGGTCTGTGGCGGGTGCGCGGCCGCGCGATGTCGAAGCTCTTGGGTGTATCCTTCACCAGCTTCGGACTGACCTATTCGTCCTACTACCGACGCGCGCCCGACAGTGAGCTGCCGGAATGCTCGTGGATCATGGAAGGCATCGGCCTGGACGAACCCATCGGCAATTTCGGCCTGATCGGCGACGGCGCGGCCGGACTCGAGCTTGACCGCTACGATTTGGAGCTTGGCACGCCACACCGGGCCTATCTGCTGGCACACTCTGAGGGGCACAACGATATGTTCGTGACCGTGTCCGAGGAATCCTCGTTCCACGCGCGTGGGTATTTTTCGGCCGGCACGGGTGAGAACAACCCCAATACGCGCGCCGACATCGTCTATTACAAGACACCAAACAATGGCGCTGTTTTCTCTGTTGGATCAATGACTTGGTGTGGGTCGCTCAGTCACAACAACTACGACAATAACGTCTCGCGCATGATGGAGAACGTGATCAACGGGTTTCTCAAGGAAGGAGCGCTGCCATGACCGGAACGCCGAACGCCCCTGACAAGACTGTGCGCCCCAAGGATCCGCTGATCAAGGATCTGAACTCGTCCAAGGACGAATTCTGGTGGGTTCACCACGCGTACAAGGGCAAGGGCGCCTTCGACATCGCCAGCGCCGGCGCATTCCCCGAGGACAGCCACATCTGGGTCCGTTTCGACGAAATCGACCCGGGTGTGGTTGAAAGCACCGAAGCCTGCATGCCGGTCGGATTGGGCGATTTCGCCGATTTCGCGCAGGTTCTGTACAAGTTGAACGGGTACCGGCCGGGCGCGGTCAAGGGGTGGTACGTGGTTGTGTGCGTCGAAGAAGACACCGCCTGGGCCGTCGGGCAATTGCGCGCCGACACGATGCATCCGCTGCAGCTGTTTTCCGATCTGGTCTATGACAACGAGAAGTGTGCGACCAACAAGGCGGCGGAACTGCGGCTGAAAAACCCCGGTGCCATCCGACTTTCCGGAGAGCTGCCGGTCGGCAGCCCGGTCGAGCGGCGGACCGCCGACACGATTGCACTGGAACGCCAGTACAACGCGCGGCTGGCCGGGTTTTCGCGGCCCGCAAAACAACGGGAATCTGTCAGCAAAGCCAAAAAGGAACCGAAAAAGATGGCGAAGTGAGCGGCGCTGACCCAATCGGCCTGCCGGCTAACTGGCGGCCATCAACTTGGAGGTACGTCAATGAAAAGAATTCTGAAGCCAAGGTTGAATCGAAGCCACAATACGGTGGAACTTGTCGCGACTGCCGAGGGCAAGGCGAAGCTTGCCGAACGGTCGAAACATGCCGGCCTGTTGGATGATACGCGCCGCAGTTTCCTGAAGCTGGGAGGCGGCGGCGCCCTTGGTGTCGGTGCCCTGGCCATGATGAACGGCGAAGCCAAGGCTCAATCCGGTGATCCGATTCCGATCGGGTCAATGTATCCGCTGACCGGACCTGCCGCCTCTGATGGCCAGGGCTACAAGCGCGGCGTCGAACTTGCGATCGAAGAGATTAACGACTACGGCGGCATCCTCGGCCGTCCGCTGGAGCCCTATTTCGTCGACACAAAAAACATGAGCGCGTCGGAAGTCGTGGCCGCAGCCAACTTCCTGATCGACCGTCATGAGGTGCATGCCATCATCAACGGCTACAACATCGGGCCGAACGATGCGGAATACGAGCCGATCGCCGATGCGGGGATCATCTACATGCACGTCAACACCGCAATCCAGCATCATGAGACGGTCAAATCGGATCCCGACCGCTATTTCGGCTGCTTTATGGCCGACCCGGCGGAGTACTGGTATGGTGCGGGGTATATCACGATGCTTGCCGACCTGCGCGACAGTGGCGTCTGGACACCCCAGAACAACAAGGTTGCCATCATCGTCGGTTCGATCCCCTACTCAATCGTGATCGCCGACGCGATGAAGGACGCTGCGGCGGAGAAGGGCTTCGAGATTGCGTTCTCGGAAGTGGTTCAGACGCCGACCACCGAATGGGGTCCGGTTCTGTCGAAAATTCGTCAGATCGACCCTGCAGCGATTGCGAATACGCACTTCTTCGCCGGCGACATCGCGCAATGTCAGCTGCAATTCGTGGAGAACCCCACGAACAGCCTGTTCTACTATCAGTACGGCGCACTGCAGAAAGACTTCCGCGACATCGCAGGCGATGCGTCGGTTGGCGCATTGACGGGCACCGTCGACGGGCTTCTCTCGGATGACTACGCGCGGCCTTATGTGGATGCACACTCGGCCAAATACGGCGCCGACAGCGACCCGCAGCCAGGTGCACTGTCCTACGGTCCGATGCATCACTACGCGATAGCCGCGGCCATAGCTGGCGGAACGGGCGAGCCCGGAAATCATGAGCAGAACCGCAAGATCGCTTGGGCGCTCAAGCGGTTCACCTTCCGTGGCCCGACCGGCTCATACTGGTATCACCCGGAATTCCAGGCGACCGTTCCTTACCCGACCTTCACCCGCGACGCCTCGTTGGGTCACCCGCACATGCTGCAACAGATCCAAGACAAATCGAAGCCTCCGGTCGTTATCTATCCAGAGCCGTTCAACGTCGGAGCGTTCCAAACGCCGTCTTGGTTCACCTAAGAGTTCAATAGGAACAGATCATGCAGGGGCCCCCAAAAGGTTTCGCCAGTCTTTTGAGCGAACACACAGCGACGACCGCGTCCAGTGGCAGCGCGGCTCCGCTGCTGTCGGTTCGCCGTGTGACCAAGTCCTTCGGGGCCCTTGTGGCGGTGAACAAGATGTCCTTCGACATTGAGCCTGGCACCGTATTCGGGATCGGAGGTCCGAACGGTGCCGGCAAGACCACGATGTTCGATGTCATTTCCGGCGTTCAGCCGGCCAACAGCGGCGAGATTGTATTTGATGGTCAGGTGATCACCAAGAAATCGCCGCACGAGATTTGCCACGCAGGTATCGCGCGAACGTTTCAGCTGAACGCGGCGTTCGAAACCATGACTGTCATGGAAAACGTGTTGATCTCGACTCATCACGGACACGACCCCCACGAGATTCCGTCGATGGTCTTCCAGCGCGGCGAGCGGCGCGATGCCCTGGAGGCCCTGGAGATGGTCGGACTACAGAACCGCGCCGACGCCGTAGTGTCATCATTGACGTTGATGGAGCAGAAGCTGCTGATGATCGCTTCGGCGATTGCGACCCGACCGAAGCTCTTGCTTTTGGACGAGCCGGTCGGTGGCCTGATCCCTCGCGAGATCAGCCATGTCGAAAAGGTGATCGAACATCTGACCGAAACCCATGGCATGTCGGTCATCCTGATCGAACACGTGATGCGGTTCCTGATCGGCCTCTCGGATGAGGTCATGATCATGAACTACGGCGAGAAACTGTATCAGGGCAGTGCCGAGGGGCTGGCCGAAGATGCCAAGGTTGTCGAGGTCTACCTGGGCGAGGGCGCCTCTGCGCAATACAAAAAGAAGGGCAAGTCCGGTGCGAAGTCCGCTGTCGAGATCGATGTCGTCGATCCCGGCCAAGACGAGGTCGACGACAAGTGGTCCCGCGATGTGACCGCGGCGGCGCGGCAACTGGTGCGGATGCACCGGACCGGCAAGCTCTACCCGATCGACTTTATCGGCCTGCAGAAATTGCTGGATGCCCGTTCGGAGGACGAAAAGTCGACGCGTGTTTCCCGCGCGGCGCGCGGCCTGTTCGATGCACGCATGAAGGGCGCGTCGCTGGACCAGCATTTCGAACTGCTCGAACGGATGCTGGATGAACAGCACAAGTCGCGTCCGAAACCGAAGAAGCCCGCCAGCGCCTCTGACCTGGAAACCAAGCGCGCCCAGCTGATCGAGGATGCGGCGCGCCGCGTCTTGTCGGCGCAGGAAGGCAAGTCGTCGGACGACAAGGAAATCAACGCTTTGCGTGCCGCATTGATGTGGGACATCGCGTTGAACAAGGACCCCGAACATAGAGGCGAGGGGGCATAAATGACAAGTGCAATTCAAGTCTCGAACTTGACCGCCGGTTATGGTCGCCGGCAAGTGCTGCACAATATCTCTCTCGACATCGAAGAGGGAATGGTGGTCGGCATCATCGGACCCAACGGGCACGGCAAGTCGAGCCTGTTGAAGGTCTTGTCGGGGCTGGTGCCGGCGACATCCGGCCAGGTGTTCATGGGTGGCGTGGCGATCGACGGCATGTCGGCGCATCAGCGAGTTGCCAAGGGATTGGTTCAGATCCCGCAAGGCGACCTGGTTTTCCCCGACATGACGGTCGAGGAAAACCTGCTGATGGGCGGCTACCTTGCCCAGGGGCGGACGGAGATCGACCGCCGAGTAAACAAGGTCTACGAAATGTTCCCGCGCTTGGCCGAGCGCCGCCCGCAGATCGCGCGGACCCTTTCGGGCGGCGAACGTCGCATGCTGGGCATCGGGCGCGGGCTGATGATCGAAGGGCAGATCATGTTGATCGACGAGCCATCGCTGGGCTTGGCGCCAAAAGTCATCGACATGGTCTATGAAGTGTTGGCAAAGCTGCGGTCGGTTTCCCCCACGCTGCTGGTGGTCGAGGAAAACCCGGTGCGCCTGCAGGCAATCGCGGATCGCATCTATCTGATGGATAACGGAGAATTCGTCTGGAACGGCACGCCGGACGAGTTGAGCCGCAACAGCGATCTAATCGCCACCTATCTGGGAGCGTGATGGATGGATATCTTCCTACAAATCATCATCAGTGGGGTGTCACTGGGCGCGATGTATGCGGTGGGCACGATCGCGCTGTCGCTGCTTTGGGGCACCATGGGCATGATGAATCTGGCGCATGGCAGTTTCATCGCGATCGGTGGCTACATGGCATATTGGTGCATGACGGTCATGGGGGCCAGCTGGATCTTCGTGCTGCCGCTTGCGCTGGCTGCGGGGATGCTGGGGGGGTACTTGCTATACCACCTGGTGGTGCGCTGGATGTTCGAGCGCAAGGAATTCTCGGTCGACATCATCATCGCCACCGTTGCCGTCGCAGCGCTGGTGGAAAATGGTCTACTGAACGTTGCTGGCCCGGAAGCCAAGCGTCAGCCCTTCTCGATTTCCGGCGGTCTCAAGCTGGGCGATGTGGTTCTGCCCTATCAGACGATCCTGACAGTCGCTGTCGCGATCATCCTGATGGTCATCGTCCTTTATATCGTGACCCGGACCAAGATGGGCATCGTCATACGCGCCGTCTCGCAGCAGCAGGTAGCCTCGCAGCTGATGGGCGTGAACGTGATGTCCGCCTTCGCCCAGGCCATGATGCTGGCCGGCGGGGTCGCGGCGATCTCAGGTGTGCTGGTCACCGGCGCCACTCAGCTGTTCCCCGGAGTCGGGTTTGACACCACGATCAAGGCGCTGGTGATCTGCATCATTGCCGGGCTGGGTAACCTGCGCGGAGCGATTTTCATGGCCTTCGTCCTTGGCCTGTTCGAGGTAGCCGTTCAGTACATCTTCGGTCAGCAATACGGGTTCCCGGCGATGCTCAGTCTGGTGATCGTGCTGCTTATCCTTCGACCGCACGGACTTTTTGGCAAAGAAACGGTGGAACGGGTATGAACAGATCCGCACAGAATACAAAGCGTAAGGAAATCTGGCGTGATTTCTGGGTCGGCCTGGCCTTCGTTGCAATCGCGGTGCTGATCCCGGTCTTCGACCCCGGAAACTATATCCTGTCCCAGATCACACTGTTCTTCATCTGGGCGGCCGTCGTGACACAGTGGAACCTGGTGTTCGGTGTTGCCGGGGTCTACTCGCTCGCGCAGATGGCGGTGTTCGCGATCGGCGGCTATGCCACCGGGATGATGGGTCTTTATGCCGGTTGGAACCTGTGGGCCGCGCTTCCCATCGGCGCCCTGGCGGCGGTCATCGCGAGTTTCCTGATTGGCGCCGCCAACCTGCGGCTGCGCGGGCCCTATATCGCGATCATGACGCTCGCCATCGCACAGGTGCTCTATGCGCTGATTGTGACCGATGTGGAATGCTTTATCTACAAGGGCAAGCTGTGCCTGAATTTCACCGGCGGGGCCAAGGGCCTGATCCAATACGGTGATTTCGGGTTCAAGGAACTTCTGGGGTTCAAATACCGGGTGCTGGGAGACTACTATCTTGGCCTCGTCCTGTTGATCCTGGGGATGCTGTTCGCGCTGTTTATCATGTACGGGCCTCTGGGGGCCACCTTCCGAGCACTGCGCGACAACCGGATATGCGCCGAAGCGCGCGGCGTCGACCGGGTCCGAAACCAGTTGCTGGTGTTCGCGTTGTCGGGGATCTTCACCGGGCTGGCCGGCGGTGTCTATGCCGGGATCCAGCGGACCTTCGGGCCGGATGTCCTGTCCTCGACGCTGCTGCTGTTCCTGCTGTCGATGATGGTCGTCGGCGGCCGTGGTACCAAATGGGGGCCGATCCTGGGGGCAGGGGCGCTGATGCTGGTTGATACGATCCTGCGTGATTTCGGCGAAATACGGGTCGCGGGCCTGTCGCTGATCATCCTTGTGGTCATGATCTTCCTGCCACGCGGACTGGTCGGTCTGGTCGAGGACATTTTCCGCTGGCGTCCGCAGAGCCGCTGGGACGAGCGGGTCAAGGACGGTATCGCGCGGGTAGATTTCCGCGAATTTCAGCGTCTGCGCAACCCCAAGAAGCATCCGCTTGGGACATCCGGAAACAACGGGTAGGTCGCTATGGAAAACGAGATCGACGCAATTCGTACGCTGATAAGCGAAGGCGTGAGTGTTCTGGCGCTTGCCCTGGCATTGGCGGCACCGGCGGGGCTATGCATTGCCGCTTCGGGCAGCGGACGGTTTCGCAACCGGTTCACGAATTTGGGTTGGATAGTGATCCTTCTGCCATTTAACTTTGTCGTCCTCTACCTCTTTGGCTGGACGTTCTTGCACGTTTTCACGGCCGGTCCGGGTGTCACGGATGGATTTCAATCGGCCTGGCGCGCGGTGCCTTGGGGCGATGTGCTTGGTCCTGGATTTCACCGGACCGAAAGCGGCGCGCCGGCCAGCGACAATCAGGATTTCCTGCGCTTCGTAGTTATGGGCTGGCTCGCCAGTACGGTCCTGGCCGGCGCGATTCTGGAAAGGGCAAAACTCGGCGGGCTGCTGCTTTTGACGACCCTGCTCAGCGGTTTGTGTGTCGCCCTTGGGATGGCATGGGGTTGGACTGGTCAGGGCTGGATGGTGGTCTTGATGGGGTACCACGACCCGTTGGGCGTAACGACAATCGCTACCCTGTCTGGCGGCTTTGCTCTGGGCGTGTTGCGCGTGTTGGGTCCGCGCATTGCCAGCGTGGATGAAAGAGCGCGCGTGCTGTCCATCGATCCGCATAGCCCTGGAATGGTCATTGCGGGGCAGTTCATGTTCTTTGTCGGCCTGTTCGGGCTTTGTGTCGCTACGACGACCTTGGTTACGCCCGTCACGCTTGGAGAGACTCAGGAGATAGTGTCGACGACCGTTTACGGTGCGCCGCTTGATCCGGCAGGAGTTGCGTTGAACTTGCTGGCCGCGGCCAGCGGCAGTCTGCTGATGGCGGCGGTCCTGACCCGGGCGGATATCAGCCGGTCGTCCGTTCTGATTATACCCGGCCTGATAGGCACGCTTCCGGCGGCGGATTTTCTTAACCCGCTGCAAACCTTCCTGCTGGCGATGTTCCTCACCTGGGCCTGTCGCATGTCGGGCGCCTGGCTGGAACGCAGGTTCAGCCTCGACGACGTGACGGTCTCGGTGTCGAATTTCGGTTTTGCCGGGTTCTGGGGGCTGGTGATCTCGGGCGTTTTGCTTTGGGGCATCCCGACCTCGGCCAATCCCGAGTTCGTGCATATCAACCCGTTTGGAAACACCACGGCGGCCTTGATCCTGTTCTGGATTCTGGGCTTCGTTCCCGGTCACATCGCGGCACGTATCATCCGCTATGCCGGCGGGCTTCGACTGGATCGGGTGACAGAGCTGGCCGGCGGTGATCTGAAAATGATGCGCGAGGCCGAGCTCAGCGCCAATGCCGCCTATCAACGCGAAGATCGCCTCGTCGTGGAGCAACTTGAGGAAAGGGTGTGAGTTATGTCCATTGGTCCCGTTGACGACTGGAGTACCGGCCTGTCCGACATAGGCTCTGTCGCACCGATCGCCGGTGCCGAGGGGTTGTGGGCCGGTGTCGTGTTCATCTTCGGAATCTGGTTTGTGATCGCCTGCTTTCGTATCGGCCAGCTTCAGGCGGCAGAGACAAACGACGAACTCTCCGATCCCGAGGTTCTGAGAAAGCTGTTGGCTTTTCTCGAAGGGCAGACAGCCTAGCAACTGTGTCTACGCATCGAGTTGATGTCGCCACGGGGTTTCGGTTTTGAGGATCACGTTTGCGATGGTGATGAGCCTGCGCGCGATGGCGATGATGACGAGTTTGTGCGGCTTGCCGCGCTCTTTGAGACGCCTGGCGACGGGCTTCAGAACCGGATTGTGACATGCGGCGGCGAGTGCGGCCTGAAACAGCACATGCCGCAATGCTCGCCGGCCTCCGGCGATTGCCCGCCTGCCGCGCATCGTTCCGCTATCGTATGGCACAGGCGCGAGGCCGGTCATGGCTGCGGCCTCGCGCGCTGTCATGCGGCCCAGTTCGGGCATTTCCGCGATCAGCATGGCCGCGGAAACCGGACCGATCCCGGGAATGGAGAGCAGGAGCCTTGCCTTGGCGGCAGAGCTCGGCTCCTGAACGATGACGCCTGCGATCCGGCGTTCGAGGTCGCCTATCTGGCCATCCAGCATGGTCTTAAGCGCCTCGTCCATGCCCTCGACATCGGCCGCGACGCCTTGTTTCCTTCGCGCTGCGATTTGGGCGTAAGCGCTGTCCTGACCCCACCTTCCTGCTGAATCTGTAAGCTGCGATGTTGCTTTGTGCGGAGATTTGCATGGGAGTTGCCAATGGTAGTCCATGGGGAGCGCCATATGGAGGCCGTTGGGTTTGTGGAGCTTTTGGCGGCTCCTGCGGTCAAGCGGCGCTGGTCGGATGAGGCGAAGGGCCGGATTGTGGCCGAGACACTCGTTTCCGGTGTCACGGTGAACGAGGTGGCGCGCCGACACGGTGTGAGGGCGAACCATCTGTCGTCGTGGCGAACGTTGGCGCGACAAGGCAAGCTCGTCGTGCCGGAGGTTGTCGGCGCAGAGTGCACAGCGCCGGAACCACTGCGACGCCGTGTTGCGGGGCCGGTCACGAAGACGCCGATCGAACTGATCATCGGGCCCGTGACGATGCGTCTGGATGCAGCCACATCTGCCGCCCGGGTTGCGGAACTGGTCATGGCGCTGCAGGCTCGTCCATGATCTTCCCGTCGAACCGTGTGCGCATCATGGTGGCGACCAAGCCCATCGACTTCCGCAAGGGCCACGACAGCCTGTCGGCGTTGGTGAAGAACGAGTTGCGCAAGGATCCGTTCACGGGGACGGTTTTTGTGTTCCGGGCGAAGAAGGCGGATCGGCTGAAGCTGCTCTACTGGGACGGCACCGGTCTGGTGATGGCCTACAAGCGGCTGGAAGAGCACAGCTTCACCTGGCCCGCCGTGAAGGACGGGCTGATGCTGATGAACCACGCGCAGTTCGAGGCGTTGTTTGCGGGGCTCGACTGGCGTCGCGTCCGGGCCATCGCGACGAAGGCACCTGAAGCGGTCGCGTGAGTGTTTTGGCCCTGCGGCGGGGTGACTCAGGCCGTTCTTTATATGGGTATTGTTTGCGGCGGTTTGGTAAAATCCGGCCATGCTGACCACCGCTGATCTGCTCGATGAAATTGCTGCGCTGAAGGCGATGCT
>JAPOIA010000085.1 GCA_029979185.1 Alphaproteobacteria bacterium
GCCAGCAATGCTCCTGGCGGAATAGGCGCCTTCGAGGTAACGATCCTGAAAATGGTGCCGTCACTGTCCACCGAGGCGCTCCTAGCCGCGCTGCTTCTGTTCCGGCTTGTATATTATTTCATACCCTTCGTTCTCGCATTCGCGTTGCTTGGCGCGCATGAAGGGCTGCGACGCTGGAAGGTCCTGCGCGCCGAGATGGCAGGCAATCTGAAATCCGACTGATAACCGTCAATGCACCGATCGGTTCAACCTATCCCCAACTAATGACGTTTCCTCGCCGCCAAGGCTGAGAAATGTGGCTGCCGGAAGAACAATATTGGGGTCGGGTTTCATCGCCAGCTTTTCGTCCTTGCCCGAATAGGGGAGCATCTTGAGCATATTCCGGATCGCTTCGAGCCGCAGTCGCCGCTTGTCGTTGGCGCGCAATACTGTCCATGGCGCAGCCGCCGTATCGGTGTGGTGGAGCATGTGCTCATAGGCGTTGGAATAGTCTTCCCATTTTTCGATGGCCTTGAAATCGAGGTCGGACAGTTTCCAGCGGGCAAGCGGATCGTGCCAGCGCGCATGCAGGCGCTTCATCTGCATTTCCGGGCCGATTGTCAGGAAATACTTGATCAGGAATTTCCCGTCGCGCGCCAGAATACCCTCGAATTCCGGGGTCTCCTGGATAAAGGCATCCGCTTCGCGAGGGGAACAGAAGCCGAAAACCTTTTCGACACCGGCGCGATTGTACCAGGAGCGGTCGAAGATCGCCATTTCCCCGCGCGGCGGGAAATGCGACACGTAGCGTTGGAAATACCACTGCCCCTTTTCCTGTTCGTTCGGCTTGGTCAGGGCAACCACCTTCACCAAGCGCGGGTTGAGATGCTCCGTAACGCGCTTGATGGTGCCGCCCTTGCCAGCGGAATCGCGCCCTTCGAACAGTACGACAACGCGTTCGCCGCTCTTCTTGATCCAGTCGAGCGCCTTCAGTTGCTCGATCTGCAACTGCCGCAATTCCTCTTCGTATTCCGATCTCTTGAGCTTTTTCTCGTAGGGGTAGCCGCCGGATGTCAGGGCCGCTTCGGCTATGCGGTCCGGCAGTTTCGGTACCCGGATGTCGAAGGGAATAGCAGCCTTGATCTTGCCGCTGGAGGCGGGAGCCGCGCCCTTGTCGCCGGTTCCGCGTTTTGCCGGTGTCGCAGCCGACTTGTTCTTTGCCATCCCGTTTCCCCCGGATTTCTGACTCTACGGCCTGTGGCAGGACCCGGATCCTTATAGCATGCACGGCGCCGCCGTGCATGCAGGATGGTGCTCCACCAGGCGGAGAGTGCTGGCGCGCTTTTGCGCCTGCAAACCTGTTGGGCCTTGCCAGCGGCTCCCCGTCCGGGTTCTATAGGAAGCAATAACTGGAGGAAACATGCTCGCGAAGCTGAAATTCAACGGCGCCCCCGTCCTTGTGACCGGCGGCGGGCAGGGTATTGGCAAGGCGGCTGCGGATGCGCTGGCCGAACTTGGCGCCCATGTCATCATTGCCGAACGCAACGAGAATACGCTGGAAGCGGCGACGGCCGATATACGGTCCCGCGGCGGAACCTGCGATTTCTACACGCTCGATGTCTCGGACGAGCAGGCGGTGAATAGGGTCGCCCAGGATATCGAAGCGAAATTCGGCACGCTGAAAGCGCTGGTCAACAATGCCGGCAACAATTTCCGCACGCCGCTGCATGAACTGTCGACCGAAAAATGGCAGGAAATCCGCGGCGTCAATCTGGACGCGGTCTTCTATATGTGCAGGGCGTTCATTCCGCTGTTGCTGAAGGCGCAGAACCCGTCCATCGTCAATGTTGCCTCGTCTTTCGGTGTCATCGGCAACCCGCTGATGCCTGTATATTGCGCAACGAAAGGTGCGGTGGTTAACCTGTCACGGCAATTGGCAATCGACTACGGTCCGAAGGGCCTGCGGGTGAATTCCCTGTGCCCGGGGCCGACCCGCTCACCGCGCGTTCAGGGCTATATCGACAAGGGGCTGACCGATCCGAAGAAGCTGGAGGCGCAGGTCATGCTGAACCGCCTCGCGACCTGCGACGAGATAGGCGATGTGGCGGCCTTTCTCGCTTCCGATGCCGCGTCCTTCATGAACGGATCGACGGTCGTCGTCGATGGCGGCCAGACGATCAACTGAAAACAGCGGAACAGGAATTCTTGTCGATGATGTTGGAAGGCATACGTGTTCTGGACCTTGGGTCTTTCATCACCGCACCATTGGCGGCGCAATTGCTCGGCGACCTAGGTGCCGATGTCATCAAGGTTGAGCGGCCGGAAGGCGATCCCTTCCGTCGCAGCGACGGCTCTCTCTACAGCGCCACATTTCTGGCATACAATCGCAACAAGCGCTCGATCACCATCGACATGACGACTGAAGCCGGCCAGCAGGCGCAGCGCACGCTCATCGAAACGGCTGATGTGCTGATCGACAATTACCGCACGCCGGTGCTGAGAAAGCTCGGGCTCGATCCAGACGAATTGCGCGCGCTCAATCCGCGCCTGATTCATTGCTCGATTACCGGCTTCGGCTCAAAGGGGCCCTACCAGGCGCGCGCGGCATTCGATACCGTGGGGCAGGCGCTCAGCGGCATTGCCGGCATGATGGTCGATCCGGAAAAGCCGGAAGCCTTCGGTCCGACAATTTCAGACAATGTTACCGGCATGTATGCCGCCTATGGTGTCATGGGTGCATTGATCGAGCGCCAACGAACCGGCAAGGGTCGGCGCATTGAGGTCAACATGCTGGAAAGCTCCATGGCCTTCATGCCGGACATTTTCACGAACTACATGCGCGACGGCCATGCTGGCGGGCGGCGTAGCCGTGTCATGCGCTCCCAGAGTTATGTCTTCGCCTGCAAGGACGGCAGGATGCTGGCCTTCCATTTGTCCACTGGCGAGAAGTTCTGGGACGAGCTGATCAAGGCCATCGGCATGCCTGAACTTAACGACGACGAACGCTTCTGCAAGCATGTGTCGCGGGTCAGGAATTATCCTGCACTGGAAGAGATATTGCGCCAGCGCTTTGTCGAGCGGACGCGGGAGGAATGGGTGGAGCAGCTCTCGCAGTTCGATGTGACCTATGCTCCCGTCAATTCCATTGCCGAGGCGGTTGACGATGCGCAGGTAAAAGCCCTCGGCACCATGGCCGCGGCGCATCATCCGGTGCAGGGCGATGTCGTATCGGTAGAGACGCCGCTGTTCATCGATGGCGGCCGGGCGCTTGAGGCGAACCGCGCTCCGCCGATGCTAGGTGAACATACGCAGGACATTTGCGCCGAACTGGGCATTGATCCGCAGTCGATCAAAGCGCGTTGAGGCATCCGCAATCCGTTTTATTCAGGAGGTCAGAATGGGAGAAAGAACCTGGACGCCGTCGCCGATCCGTCGCGTCATTACCGGTCATGATACAAAGGGCATCGCCAAGGTCATCATCGACGGGCCGTCGGCCTATGTCCGCAGCCGCACGGCTGGCACTGCGTCGTCACTGGTCTGGTGCACCGATTCCACGCCGTCGGATATTTCCATGGGCGAAGATGTCGAGGACATGGGCGCTCGCCAGCTCGGCACTTATCCGCCGCCGGGCGGCGCTCGCTTCATCGTCATGGAATTCGAACCCGGTCTGCCCGGAACCATGCATCGCACCGAGACCATTGATTACATCACCTGTATCGAAGGTGAGATCGACATGGACATGGACGAGGGCGTCACGGTCACCCTGCGCCAGGGTGATACCATGGTCCAGCGTGGCACCAACCATTCCTGGGTCAACCGCAGCGACAGGCGCGCACAAATCTCCATCGTGCTGGTCGACGCCAAGCCGCTCGGTATTGGCCATGCCGTGGCAAGGGGCGGGGTCGTGGAGGACAAGAAGTAGATTTCATCGCAAGCACAGCGCTTGTGCCTATCAGTCCAGGAATATCCACGCTGTGACTGCTGCAATCAGCAGCCATGTTGCAACTACGGCAAACATACCGGCGCGGCTGATGGGCCGCGCTGCTATGCTCTCGGCTGTCGCACGTAGTTCTACGATTATCGGGCCGGGTATCAGTTTTATTGCCAGAAGAATCCCAAGCGGCAAGATCAACATCTCGTCGAGATATCCTAGTACCGGAATGAAATCGGGTATCAGGTCGATGGGCGAAAGCGCATAGACGGTAACTGCTGCGGCAGTCGCTTTCGCATGCCATGGCACGCGCGAATCGCGGGCCGCCAACCACAGCGCGACTACATCACGTCTTGTGGTTCGTGCCCATTTCTTGATTGTCGCCAGCAAGCTCTCTATCCATCTACCTGTCCGTCCGCGAACACAGGCGGGAGCATCCCGGTCCCTTGCAGCCGCACATAGTCCTCTGGCTCGTCCACATCCCAGATGATGCGGATTTCGCGCCACGTCATATCCGCCTCTCTAAGCCGTGTACGCGTGCTTTCCATTACCTCCGGCGTACTCCATTGCATGCCGGAAAAAAGTTCTGGCAAGGGTAGATTCAGGCCCACCAGGCCATAACCGCCGTCTTCCGCTGGCAGCAATACCGCATCTGCTTGCGAAAGCTCCGCCACACAGACGCGCAGGTCGTCCGGCGTAATGGACGGACAGTCCGTTCCTATCAGCAGCATCGGGCCATCCGCCTGCAAAAAAGCGTTGTGCATCCGTTCGCCGAGATCGTTTCCGCGCTGCTTGTGCAGGGTCGCGCCGAAGCGTTCTGCGGCCTGCCGCAGGGGTGGGTGCGTTGCATCCGGCGAGCACCACAATTGCACCGGTCCGATACCGGCGGCGGGCGCCGTCTCCAGCGCCCGATGCATCATCCATTCCTGTAGCCGCGCCGCGCCGTCAGCTCCCAGATGCGGTATGAGCCGTGTCTTGCACTCGCCGGGGACCGGTGCGCGGGCGAAGATCGCTATCGTGCATTGGCCTGGCCCGCTCATCGTCCATCCTTCCGAGGCAAGCCTTCCCTTGGCGTGTAGCCATATTGCCGAGCCAGGGCGGACGGGTCGGCGCCGAAGTAATGCGCCAACCGCAATCGCCACATGAACAGGATTGTCCGCAATACGCCGTTCTTTTCCCAGCGCCGGCCGGACGTCATGACTTTTTCCCTCAGGCAAAGCGGCGGCCCAAGGAGTTTCAGGCGTCGGGATATCTCGATATCCTCCATCAGGAGAATGTCGGGAAAGCCACCAACGGCATTGAATGCCGTGCGCCGCATGAAAATCGCCTGGTCGCCGGTGGCAATCCCCGTCCAGTGCGAACGCAGGTTCATCATCGCGGCGACCAGCGCCAAAATCGGCGATAAGCCCTCGATTCGCACATCGAAACGCCCCCAGTCATGGGAGCTGGATGCGAGGCCGGCGGCGAGCGCTTCGGGGCCGCCTGCGGCGAGTCTCGTGTCCACATGCAAGAAAAGCAGGATATCGCCCTCCGCTTTTTCAGCCCCGGCGTTCATCTGGCTGGCGCGCCCGCGTGGTGCGTGTACCACCAGGTCGCACAAGGGAAGAGCAGTCGAGATTGTCGCATCCGTGCTGCCGCCATCCACCACTATCACCTGCGCGCCTTGCTCCCGCAGTGCAGCAAGCTGCCGAAGGCAGCTGGCGATAACCGCCTCTTCGTTCAGCACCGGGACGATGATCGACAGGTTTTGCAGCTTTATCTCCCGGATTGGTGCATTAGCGGTGAAAAAACGATACTCCGGATTGATACATAGGAATTGACGGGATCGCAAAGCCGTGTCACCGGATGAAGCAGGGCAGGGAACGCAATTCGCCATCGCCACGCTTTTGGGGCTGCACCGTTTTTCCGCAATGGGAAACAGTCGCGTGTACGAAGGTGGAAGCCGCCGGGATCCTGCTGTACGTTCAGCCACAAAGCCGCCGCCCGTGCGCACTCGCCATGGCGACGGATAGATGAAGCAATGCGAAATACCAGGGAGGTTAGAGGATGCCATATCTTGATACACCGGAAGGCACGCCGGACGACAAAGTTGCATGGGGCTCCGACGTCGCCGCGCAGATGATGCGCCGTTGCGGTATCAAATATGTCAGCCTCAATCCGGGCGCGAGCTACCGCGGTTTTCATGATTCGATCGTCAACCATCTGGGCAACCGCGATCCGGGTATGCTGCTGTGCCTGCATGAGGATCATGCTGTCGGCATCGCCCATGGTTACGGCAAGGCGACCGGCATGCCCATGGGCGCCATCGTCCACTCCAACGTCGGCCTGATGCATGGCCACATGGCGATTTTCAACGCTTATTGCGATCGCGTGCCGCTGATGATCATGGGCGCAACCGGCCCCATGGATTCGCACCAGCGCCGCCCATGGATCGACTGGATCCACACCTCTGCCGATCAGGCGAGCATCATCCGCGACATCATCAAGTTCGACAACCAGCCGTCCTCTCCGGAGGGCATCGTCGACGCGATGTCGCGCGCTTATATCGCGACCCGCACACAGCCGTCCGCGCCTGTCTACATCGTGCTTGACGCCGGTCTGCAGGAGAGCTCGCTGGAACAGATCCCGGAAATGCCGGACATGACCCGCTTCCAGCCGCCCGGCAATGTGCATGCTTCCAGGGCTGACATCGACTCCATCGTTGCGATGCTGAAGGCCGCTGAACGTCCGGCCATCCTCTTCGGCCGTGGCAGCCGCAAGCAGGAAGACTGGGACGCTCGCGTAAAACTGGCAGAAGCCACTGGCGCAATCGTCATGACCGACCTGAAGCTGGCGGCGACATTCCCGACCGACCATCCGAACCATGTCGTCGAGCCTTTCAACCAGGCCGGCAAGGCGGAGCGCGAAATCATTGCCGATGCAGACTTCATTCTGGCGCTGGAATGGGTCGACGTTGGCGGCTTGATCTGCCCGCCGACCGGTGGTGGCAACACCAAGGCGAAGATCGTCCAGGTCAGCCTCGATCACCACCTGCACAATGGCGCCCATACGGTCTATCAGTCCATGTCGCCGGCTGATCTGCGCATTTCCGCGTCCGGCGACGCGGTTGTCGCAGACCTGAATGCTGCGCTCGGCGGTGGGTCGAAGAAGCCCTGGCGAGATGCCGTTCGCAAGGACCGCAAGGATGATCCCGACCGTATCACCATGGTTGCCGTTTGCAGCGCCCTGCGCGAGGCTGTCGGCGATCCCGACAAGATTTCGCTGGCTTCCGTCAGCCGCGGCTGGCCCTGCGATATGTGGCCGCTGCGCGATCCGGGCGCTTATCTGGGTAAGGACGGTGGCGGCGGCATCGGCTCGGGCCCGTCGCTTGCCATCGGCGTGGCGCTGGCCAATGACGACATGGGCCGCAAGACGGTGGCGGTGCTCGGCGACGGCGACTTCATGATGGGCGGTCACGCCATCTACACCGCTGTGAAGCACAAGATCCCGCTGCTGGTGCTGATCAACAACAACCAGTCTTACTTCAACGACGAACTGCACCAGGAAACGGTCGCCAAGCGCCGCAACCGTCCGGTCGGCAACCGCTGGATCGGCCAGGCGATGACCGATCCTATGCTAGACATCGCGAAGTTCGTGGAAGCACAGGGCGCTACCGGCATCGGCCCGGTCAAGGACAAGAAGGACCTGGCCGCCGCCATCGCCAAGGGTGTCGAGGTGCTGAACAATGGTGGCGTCGCCGTCGTCGACATCCACGTCCCGCCGGGAGATCGCGGCACGACCTCTACCGGCATGCGGAATACGTAAGCCACCAGGTTCATATCGCGTCAAAAAACGAACCGGCTGCAGCGATGCAGCCGGTTTTTTCTGGCGCTGTCAGGTGAAGCCCTAATCGCCGCACCCGAAGAGAATCACCCGGCCACCGCTCCCTGCGATGCGAGACGTGTATCGGGTTCAGGTTCTTCGCCGGCGTCGTCTTCGCGGTTCCGCAGATAGTGCCAGCCAATCAGCAGGAGCGCGATGATGATGGCCGGGACATAGACATAGGGATTGCCGTATAGAACTGTGGCTGCCAGCAGCAGGCGCAGGCCCACCTCCCAGAAAGGCAGGACCGCCCGGTCGAAGCGGGCAAGCGCACTGGCAAGCAGATATAGCGACAGCACCAGGCGCATTAGCAGCCAGGCAAGCATGCCCCAATGTATCTGCCCGTCGTATCCGGCCAGATACTTGATCGTTGTGCCCTTCGATGTCGGATCGATGACGGCCGCATCGATCAGCAGCAATTCCGGATACATGGCGAACACGAACGGAATGATGAACATCACGATGCCCGAACGCACTGCCGAGAAACCCGTCGCCATGGGTTCGGCTTTGGTTATGGATGCAGCTGCAAATGCCGCGACCGCAACCGGCGGAGTGATTGCCGACGCTACAGCATAGTAGAAGATGAACATGTTTGCTGCGAAGATCGACAGGCCAAGGCCCGCCAGCACGGGGCCCATCAGCAGCGCCACGTTGATATAGGCTGGCACGGCTGGCATCCCCATGCCGAGCAGAATGGCAAGCACCATCGTCATGAACAGCGCCAGGAACTGGAAGACAACCGATCCACCTGTCCCCAGGTCAAATCCCTGCAGCCATTGCAGGATGTCGAGCGAAATGAAGAAAGGCATGCCGGTGAACTTCAGGCAGAAGTCGATGATCGAGACAGCCAGGAACATCAGGTAGAGGGTGGCGATCAGTATGCCGGCATCGGCGAAGGCGTCGATAAGCTTGGCCGGTCTCTCCCGCATCTTCGGGTCGAGAAACAACAGCGCCATGAGCAGAAGGACCGCCCACCAGCCGGCACTGCCTGCGTCTCCGGCGGCATTCTGGATCAGCTTGAGGAACCAGGGCAGGCTTTGGACCTGGCACTTCCCATTGGCAAAGGTGCGTTCGGCGCCCAGAATGCCGTCGAACAGCCCGCAGCCGATCGCCTCCTTGCTGCTCAGCAGCAGGAAAAGGATGACCAGGATCGGCCCCATGATCATGATCAGGTTCAGGATGTCCTGCCGGGAGAGATGCATCTCCTCCGTCAGTTTGCCGATAGCCTTGATCTTCTGTTTGCGCGCCTGGAATACGACGGTCAGGAACAGACAGAAGAAATAGGCCAGCGCAGGAATTGCGGCAGCTACAATCACGTCGCTGTACGGCACAGCGGTGATGGCTGCCAGGACGAAGGCCGCAACGCCCATCACCGGCGGCATGATAGATCCGCCTGACGAAGCGGCGGCCTCCATACCGCCGGCAAACACCCGCGAAAACCCGCGCTGGATCATCATGGGTATTGTGAGAACGCCGGTTGACAAGACGTTCACGATGGGGCCGCCGGATATGGTTCCGAACATGGCGGAGGAGACGATGGCCGCATGGGCCGGACCGCCGCGCAAGCGCCGTGTCCAGCGGAAGGCTACCTTGATCAGCGATGTGCCGCCGGCTGACGCGCCAAACAGCGAGCCGAGGACGAGATAAGGGAAAATCTCGTTCAACACGATATCGAGGAACCGGCCCAGCAGGCCCGATGCATTGTTTACGAGGATATCGTGCACACGCGGTCGTCCATCCGACAACAGCCGCGGCTCGCCGCCAAGTTTGGTAACGAGATATTTGTTCATGTCCTCGGGGCCGAAATAGTACCAGATCAGGACAGTGCTGATGGTGTAGGCGGCAATCAGAATGGCCACGAGAACAAGTGGCAAACCCCAGACCCGCACGTTGTAGGCCAGGAACACAACGATCGCGAGGCCGACGATGGCGACGATCCATGGGCCGGTGGAGTTCACGCACTGCGGATCGTCGACCGTAGTGGGTTCCGGCAATCCGAATATGACCGCATTCTGCTTTTCTATCTTCAGGCTTTCCGCAATCAATCGTGCCCGGTCGCCAGTGAATTGGTCGACAATGCACACCGCCTCGTTTTCGGCCAGATAGGTCAGCGCGATCGTCAGGGCCATGACGACAAGGGCGAT
>JAPOIA010000086.1 GCA_029979185.1 Alphaproteobacteria bacterium
CGACAAAGGCGCGCAGGATGCGTTTGCGTAAGCTGGCCTGCACCTGACCCACGGCATCCGCAGTCACGCCGGTGGCGGGGTGGAAGATGATGCGCGATGGTGAGCTTTGAGAAGCTGCATCAGCAGCATCGCCCTCCTCGCCCGCCACTTCCTCAAACACGCCATCGACTGCGCAGACATGGAAGTGCACATGCTCGTTCAGACTGGAGCCAAAGCGGTGGATGAAGGCGACTGCGCCTATGTGCAGTGCTGCCTTGTCCACATTGGCCGCACCAGGGCTGTTGGCTTGCAGCGTTTGCGCGATGACGCGTAGGAAGATGCGCAGCACCATGCCCAGCACCGGGCCCTCTCGCTGCATGTAGTACCGCAGCCGTTTGGGCACCGACAGCACCCACTGGCGCACCGGCAGGCGGGGAAACACATGGTCGGTGAGGTGTGCCGCCGTCTCAGCCATGCGCCGGGTGTTGCATGAGGGGCAGACACCCCTGCCTTTGCACGAGAGACAATCGGGTCCAGGCCTTCATCCCGGTCGCGCGGATCACCGACATGCTTGATTATCCCGGCCGCTCTTTCAACTACAACGGCCGCTCCCATGTCTATCCGCGCATCGAGCTGATTTACTGGGCGGGCGGCAATCCGTTTCACCATCATCAGGATCTGGCACGCCTGGTCGCCGCATGGCGGCGCGTGCCGAGCGTCATCGTGCACGAGCAATTCTGGACGGCCACCGCGCGCATGGCCGACATTGTTTTCCCGGCGACCACGACCCTCGAACGGGAAGATATCGGCTTCGCCACGCGCGAACGCTACATGGTCGCCATGAAGCCGGCGATTGCGCCGGTGGGCGAAGCAAGAAACGATCATGCGATCTTTCAGGCGCTGGCCGGGCGTCTCGGCGTCGAGGAAGCGTTCACCGAAGGAAGGACGCCGGAGGCATGGCTGCGCTGGATGTTCGAGGATTGCCGGCCGCGGGCCCTTCGCGCCGGCGTGACGCTGCCGTCATTCGACGACTTCTGGCGCGAGGGCATCTTCGACATGGGCGCGTTTCGCCGGCCGGTGGTCATGCTGGAAAGTTTTCGGGCCGACCCGGCGGCCCATCCGCTGCAGACGCCTTCCGGTCGGATTGAAATCTTCAGCGCCAACATCGACAGTTTTGGATACGATGACTGCGGCGGGCACGCGCAGTGGAAGGAACCTTTAGAATGGCTGGGAAGCGCGAAAGCGCGCCGCTTCCCCCTGCATATGATTTCCGATCAGCCGCACACCAAACTGCACAGCCAGCTTGATCACAGCGCATTGAGCCGGTCCAACAAAATCAAGGGCCGCGAACCGGTTGTGATGCATCGGCAGGACGCCGAGCGCCGCGGCATCCGCGACGGCGACATCGTGCGCATCTGGAACGAGCGCGGCGCGTGCCTGGCTGGCGCCGTGCTATCGGACCGGATCGCGCCGGGCGCGATCAAGCTGTCGACCGGCGCCTGGTTCGATCCGCAATCCTGGGCGCAGCCGGACCTCGACAAGCACGGCAATCCCAATATCCTCACCGTCGATATCGGCGCCTCCCAACTGTCCCAAGGCTGCGCGGCACAGACCTGCCTGGTCGACGTGGAAAAATTCATCAGCCCCGCTCCGGACGTTTCGGCGTTCGACTTGCCGCAGATCGAGCGGCTGCCGGATTGAAGCGAGGACGCATCAACATTGTTTACATAGGTTACGAATGAAAGAAACCCGCAACGCGACATTGCCGCTGGCCGGCGTGAAGGTCATCGAGTTTTGCGCCGTCGCATCCGGCCCGTTCTGCGGCATGCTCCTGGCCGACATGGGGGCCGAGGTGATCAAGGTCGAACCGCCCGACGGCGACACGCTCAGGCAATGGCCGCCGATCAGCAACGGCTACAGCGAGAACTTCGCCTCGCTCAACCGCAACAAGAAATCAGTCGTGCTCAATCTGAAATCCGACGAAGACGTTGCGATCGCCCGCCGGCTGATCCTCGATGCCGACGTCGTCATCGAAAACAACCGGCCCGGCGTGATGGACCGGCTGGGCCTGGGCTATGCCCGCTTCGCGGAAGAGAAGCCGGGCCTGGTTTACTGTTCCATCTCGGCTTACGGACAATCGGGTCCGCGCGCGGGCGAAGGCGGCTTCGACCTGACCATCCAGGCCGCGAGCGGCGTGATGAGCGTGACCGGCGAAGAAGGCGGGGCGCCGGTCAAGTGCGGCGTTCCGGTGTCCGATTTCGCGTCCGGCCTGTATGCCGCTTTCTCGATTGCTTCACTGCTGGCGCATGTCCGTAACGGCGGCGCGGGGGCGCATATCGACGTTCCCATGTTCGGCTGCACATTGGGCATCGCCGCGCTGCAGACCAGTGAATTCTTTGGAACCGGCCGCAACCCGGTGAAGCTGGGCTCGGCCCATCCGCGCAACGCCCCGTACCAGGCGTATCAGGCATCCGACGGCTATTTTGCGATCGCGGCCGGCAACCAGAAACTCTGGCTGTCCGTGTGCGGCGCGGTAGGCCTGCCCGAGCTGGCGGACGATCTCCGTTTCCAGACCACCAGCGACCGCGCCGCGCATCAGCGCGAACTGAAGGCATTGCTGGAGACGAAATTCAGGCAGGAGACGGTTGACCACTGGATCGCCACCTTCAACGCGGTCGGGGTGCCGCATGCCCGGATCAACGACTATGCTTCCGCGCTCGCCGACCCGCAGGTCGCGCACATGGAATGGCTACAATCGATCGCATTGCCGGGCGGGCATATGACGCAGACGTTTGCGTCGCCGCTTCGGCTGAACGGCCAAGGATTCCCGATCCATCTGAATCCGCCCGCCCTGGGCGAGCACACCGACGAAATCAAGCGGCGCCATGCGGGCCGAACCGAAAAGGAACTGCCATGAACACGAACAACCGGCTCATCGACTTCGTCGCCGGCATGGCGCGTCTCGTCGCCGAGGAAGCGCGCAGCGAGGATTACCTGCTGGCACAGGCAACGGCAATGATGAAGGAACTGGTTGCCGTCGACGATTGGCTGATGGACGAGATGGCGCGCCCGCATGCGCAGTATTACCAGCAGCATCTTCTTTACGGGGATCCGCTCGACCGCTTTTCGGTGGTCAGTTTCGTGTGGGGGCCGGGGCAGCAGACGCCCGTGCATGACCACACGGTATGGGGCGTCATCGGCATGCTGCGCGGCGCCGAATATGGCCAGCGCTATGAAATGCGCGAACACGGGCTGGTTGCGACGGGCCCCGAGGAACGGCTCGAGGCCGGCCAGGTGATCGCCGTTTCGCCGGCGATCGGCGACATTCACCGCGTTAGAAACGCGTTCGACGACGCGGTCTCGATCAGCATTCACGCCTATGGCGGGAACATCGGAAAAATTCAGCGCAGCGTTTTCGAAACGGGGACGCGTGTCGCCAAACCGTTCGTCTCCGGCTACGCAAACACGATGACGCCGAATCTTTGGCGGAGCGCCTGAGCATGGAAACCACCCCCGGTATGGAGCTGGACATCCGCAAGGACGACGGACTGACGCGGATCGTTCTCACGCGGCCGCAGATCGGTAACAGCCTGTCGAGCGGACTGGTCAATGCGCTGACCGATGCGGTGAGCGCTTGCTACGAAGATGGAACCCGCATATTGGTCATCGAAGGAAGCGGGCCGAACTTTTGCACCGGCTTCGATTTATCCGATCTGGAATCGGAAACCGACGATTCCCTGTTGGCACGATTCGTAAGAGTGGAGCTGTTGTTGCAGAAGGTTTACTACGCGCCGTTCCTGACGGTCGCGCTTGCGCAAGGCAGAGCGTTCGGAGCCGGTGCAGACTTGTTTGCAGCCTGTGAACAGCGCTGGATCGTCGAATCGGCGATGTTCTCCTTTCCCGGGGCGGCGTTCGGCCTGGTCCTCGGTACGTCGCGGCTTGCCGGGCGCGTCGGCACGGAGCGGGCCCGCGAATGGATCCGGTCCGGCCAGGCCGTATCGGCGGAACGTGCGCTGGAGACCGGCCTGGCATCGAGGATCGTCGGGGCTTCGGACCTGGAAGCCGAATTGAAGTCGCTGGGATCGGACGCGCGGAGACTGGAGCCGTTGACGCAAGCGGCCATCCACGCCGCGTCCCTTCACAGCGGCGACGCCGATCGCGCGGCGGATCTCTACCGGCTTACGCTGTCGGCTGCCCGCGCAGGCATTAAAGAGAGAATTGAAGCGTATCGGATGTCGACCAGGCGTCGCAAGCAGAGCGGCGGCGATTGACGGATCTAGCAGGCTGTTGAAAAACTACTGCGCGGGCCGATTTTGGGCCTGCGGTGCTCGGCGTACCGTCCGTACGCGTCCGCTCCTCGGCCCAAAATCGGCATTTCGATTGCTTGATCCTTTTCTTCTGCGTCAATCAAAAATCAGTTCAGCCAATCCTGGTCCGATATGAAGACCAATGGCGATATCCGGTGGTTATCGCCGACCCGAAGATGCCGCCTCGTGGCGGAATTAATCCACAGTACCATATTCGCGGAGCAAAGGCGGTCGACGCCTGCCTTGCTTCGTAGCTGATAACGTGGATTGCACATAAGAGGATGGAACATGCGCTTCGAAGATAACATCACCTTGACCCATACCGACCGGGGAACGCCGATGGGCGACCTGTTCCGGCACTTCTGGATGCCGGCATTATTGTCGGAAGAATTGCCCGCGAACGATTGTCCCCCCGTTCGTGTAAAGCTGCTTGGCGAGGAACTGGTCGCGTTTCGGGATACGGAAGGCAAAATCGGATTGCTTGACGCCTTCTGCCCCCATCGCCGCGCCGAGCTCTATTTAGGGAGAAACGAAGGATCGGGACTGCGCTGCGCCTACCACGGCTGGAAATTCGATGTGAACGGCAAGTGCATGGACTTGCCGACCGAGGAATGCGGTGAACGGCTCACGGAACGGATGTGCACCAAGGCCTATCCGACCATGGAGCACGGCGGAATCGTCTGGGCATATATGGGCCCGGAAGAGCAGCCGGCGGATGCTCCCGGATTCGATTTCTGCCTGGTCAAGCCCGAGCAGCGTTATGTTTCGAAATGCCTCATGAAATGCAACTACCTGCAGGCGCTCGAAGGCAGCATTGATTATTCCCATATCTCCTACCTCCACAAGGACCTCAAGAGCGAGTCCGCCAAGGTCGACGTATTCGGGCTGGGCGAATTGATCAAGTATTCGGAAGAGGACGGTCGGCCGACCATTTTTGTGGATCGGGTCGAGCACGGACTGCAAATAGCCGCACGCCGCAATGCCGATGAAAATTCCTACTATTGGCGCATTGCTCGCTGGCTCATGCCGTGTTTCGTCATTGTGCCGACCGCACCGGAAAACGTGTGCCGGGCCAATCTCTTTGTGCCGATCGATGATGAAAATTGCTGGTGGTATCGCATCCGCTGGCATGCGGAACGGGCACTCACGGAAAAGGAAATCGATGGTTATAAGAATGGCGCCTTCGATTACGCGGAATTAATTCCCGGTACCTATTTGCCGCGCGGCTCCAGAGAAAACGACTATTTGCAAAACCGCCTGATCCAGCGCTCGCAGTCCTATACCGGAATCCCGAGCGCGCAATTACAGGATCTCGCCGTTCAGGAAAGCCAAGGCCGTATTCACGACCGCAGCCGGGAACGGCTTGTAAAAACGGATATACCGATTGTTCAGTGCCGAAGATTGCTGCTCGAAGCGGCCGATGAGTGCCGCAACGGCAAGGCGCCCGCCATCGCATCCAGGCCGGACGTGTACGGCGGCAGAGCCTACGCAATCACCCGACCGCGGGAAATGGCGCTGGCTCGAATTCGAGAAGAGCTCTCTGGCTAACATTAACCAATGACAATAAGAATGCTCAGTGATCCTGCGATGAATAAACAGGAGACGATATGATTCTGCGAACCCTCTTCCATATGGCTGTTGCGTTAGCCTTAGGCGCCCATGCGGCGCTTGCCGGCGCGCAGTCATACCCGACAAGCACCGTAACGATGGTTGCCCCCTATCCCGCGGGCGGTACGCCGGATTTGGTAGGCAGAATCATCGCCGAGAAAGTGTCCACCATCCTGGGCGCCACGGTCATTGTGGAGCCCAAGCCCGGTGGGAACGGCGTCATCGGCACCTCTAGCGTGGCGAATGCCGCCCCGAACGGTTATACGTGGCTATTGGCGACTTTGAGCCATGTCACGAGTCCGATATTGGTGAAGGGCGTGAGCTGGGACCCCGTCGGCAGCTTTCGCGGCGTGGTCCAGATCGCCACCGCTCCCGTGGTCGCCGTGGTTCCCTCTTCTTCGCCAGCCAATACGCTTCGCCAGTTCGTGGATCTGGCCAAGAAGGAACCGGGCAAGCTGAACTATCTCATGCCCGGCGTGGGAACGTCGATGCATTTGAACACGGAAATGCTGAAACTAACGGCCGGAATTGACATCGTCGCCATAACGTACAGAGGCACGCCATTAGGCCTGCCTGGTCTGCTCAGCGGCGATCTGTCGTTCGCGATGCTTCCCCTCTCGACAGCGCTCCCCTATCTGAAAAACGGCAAGCTGAAAGCACTTGCCATCGTCTCTCCCAACCGGGTCGGCGAGATTCCGGATGTGCCGACCTTGACGGAGGCCGGCTTTCCCGAGGCGCAGGTTTTGTCATGGTATGCGGTGCTGGTCCCCGCCAAAACGCCTAAAGCGATCATTGCCAAAGCCAATGAGGCATTGAGCCAAGCGCTTGCAGATCCCGATGTCAGACGACGCCTGCAGGTACTCGGTGTCTATGCCGCCGAGCCCAATACGGCCGAAGAAACCGATGCCATGCTGCGAAACGAGGCGTCCCGATGGAGCAAGACCTTGAAACAGCTTAAGATCGACGTACAATAGCGCGTCGCGCAAGGCCGGATTTATCCATGGCCTTGCGCCCCGCGGACGAGAGCAAATTGACGTTACAGCAACTGAGAGACTTTATTCTGGCCGTCGAGCACGGCAGCCTTCGCCGTGCTGCTCTATGCGCGCAACAGAGTCAGGTATCGCTCACAAAATCCATTAAACGACTGGAATTGTCTCTCGGCGCCGATCTCCTGATAAGGAATTCACGAGGGGTTACATTAACGCCGAGCGGCGAACGGCTGCTGCCGCGCGCGCGGCTGATCCTGTCGGAAGTGGCGCTTGTCGAAGCCGAGGCATCGATGAAACCGCATGGACGCCCCGTGGTCTCCCTCGGTGTCTCGCCGCTGGCCGCTCTCGTCGTGGCGCCGCCCGCGCTCAAGGAGTTCCGTGGACGATATCGCGATGTGATCGTCCGCTGCGGAAACGGCCCATACTCGAAGCTTCTCGCCGAACTGCTGGCAGGGAATCTGGATTTCGTCGTCTGCCCGGTTCTCAGCTCCGAACTGGATGACTCCCTGACTGTCGATGTCCTCTCAAGCCATGAATCCGTCATCGTGTCGAGCACATCCAACCCTCTTCGGCATGCGACCAGCTTACGCGAGCTAACCGAGGCGGAGTGGATCATCAACGGCCCGCTCGATCGATTCAGCACGAGCACTGCGACCATGTTCCAGCAATATGGCCTGAATGGGCCGAAAGTCGTAATGCATTGCGAGTCATTCGTCGATGCCATCGCGCATGTCACGCAGTCCAATCTCCTGTCGCTTTGTCCACCTTGCCTCGAAGCGATCGGCGTAACGGAAAAAGTTTCAATCATCAAGGTGGCGGAGAAGCCGCCGACACAAACCATTCTTTTACTTCGCCGCAAGGATCGCGTGCTGTCAAAGCATGCGTTCACCCTCTACGAGATAATCAAGAAGATCGGGAACAGTCAGTTGTCGCGGACGTAGCGCTCCGGTCGGTCAAAGATCAAGAACCAGTGCTTCGGTGCTGGCGCGCGAGACGCAGATCATCATTTTGTCGCCCGCCTGCTTTTCCGCATCCGAGAGATAGGAGTCATGGTGTTCCGGTTGCCCTTCCAGCACACGGGTCAGGCAACTGCCGCATATGCCCAACTCGCATGACAGGCTCACGTTCACCCCGTTCCTCACCAGCGTCGCCGCGATACTTTCCCGGGCCGGCACAATGTATTCGCCGCCGCTCCTGGCAAGCCGCACCCGGAAGCTTTCGCCAGGCATCTCCGATGGCCTTTTGGGCGCGCTGAAATTCTCCAGATGGACCGTCTCCGCAGGCCAATCGCCGTGCGCAATCGTTTGGATCGCAACCATGAACGGGCGTGGCCCGCACAGATATAGATGCGCGCCTTTTTGCCGCTTCTGCAGTATGCCGCGTAGCTTCAATTGCACGGCATCCGGCGCTAGCCCGTGGTAGAAGTCCACTTTTCCATGGAAATCCGGCTCGGAGAGCGCCGTACGGAAAGGTGTCTGAGAATGCGAACGAGTGAAATAATGAATCTCGAAAGAAAGCCCTTCCGCTGCCAGCTGATAGGCCATCGATAATATTGGTGTGATGCCGATACCGGCGGCCATCAATACATGATGATCGGCGGATTGATGGAGTCTGAAATTGTTTCGCGGTGTCCCGAGACGTAAAACATCGCCTTCATGTACCTGCTCATGGAGATACGCCGAGCCGCCGCGCGACTCTGGCTCCAGCTTGACGGCAATCGTATAGCGCGTGCCGTCTCCGTTCCGGTCGCACAGTGAATACTGGCGGACAAGTCCGGAAGGCAGGTAGACATCGATATGAGATCCTGGGGCATACAGGGGCAAGCGCTCGCCGCGAACGGCCTCGAACTCCAAAGTACGAACATCGTCCGTTTCAGTGCAAATACGGCTTACACGCACATCGATATTATTCATAGCTCAGTCAGGATTACCCAATACGTTAAAAGCCACCGCAGCTCCTCTTTGCAGCCTTTTCCGGATAAGGAAGATCGTCAAAAGGGAGGCGCGCGAACGGCAATGTCATGCCCAAACGGACGGCGGTATCTGATCGCCGTTATCGCGCGGCATGGATAGAGCGGCCGCCTGAACAAAATAATACTGGTGCATTCATGCGTCCGTAAGATGACGATTTCGGACTGGCGAGAACTTTCTGGTGCATTTCCGGTTCCGGGCTCCCCAAGAATTGGCGGACGGCTTGCCTACTAACCGGTGCCGGACATGGCGGGTCATTCCTGACGCCGGACAAACTACCGTTAGCCGACGTTCCAAGCATCTGGCTAACAACAGACGGGCCATGCGTAACAAAAGACGCTGGGTTCCGGCTTTCGCCGGAACGACGAGGATAATTCCCACGGCGCAGGGATGACGAACTAAATCAGCGCATCCCCGACTCCTGTACGGCGGTCGGCGCGGTTGCGGTCGTTTGCGCCCGGCCGATGGCATTCACACCGTCACCACGATTTTCCCGAACTGCGCGTTCGATTCCAGATACCGATGCGCATCGGCGATGCGGTCGAATGCGAACGTCTTCGCGATGACCGGTTTGAATTCCCCCGACGCCAGGCCGCGAGTAATGAAATCCAGCGCGCGCTCGAGCCGCTGCGTATCCTGCGTCAATTCGAACAGCAGATAGCCGCGCATGTTCAATCCGTTCTTCAGCATCAGCCGCGGAAACGGCGTCGGCTGGCCGCTCAGGTTGCCGTAGACGAACAGCGTGCCGCCGCTGCTCATCGCCTGCGCCAGCGTCTCCACGCCGGGTCCGGCGACTGGATCGAAGACGATGCGCGCGCCGCAGCCGCCGGTGATGCGTTTCACTTCGGCGACCAGATCCTGTTCCTGCGTGACAACCACATGCGCGGCGCCGGCCTCGAGCAGCGCCGCCTTTTTCGCGGCGGCGGCGGCGTCCCGCGCCGCCCGCGCCTTCGCCTTCGCCGCCAGCTTCTCCGCCTTGGCCTTCTCCTTCGCGGCGCGCTCCTTCGCCTTCTCCGCGGGCGTCTTCGAGCTCCACAGCC
>JAPOIA010000087.1 GCA_029979185.1 Alphaproteobacteria bacterium
GCGATCGAGGCTGACGGCGGCATGCATACCGAATTCGACCGGCGCAAGGTTTCCGCACGCTGGCTCTCCGGCACCGCCCTGACCGGCCTGGCTGGCGCATTCCTGATTGGCGCTGCGGCATATGCCGCACTGAACGAACGCTCCCATGTCGCCGTCGCACCCGAATTCGTTCCGCGCGACCTGTCAGACGCCGGTTCAGATCCACTGGTCAATCCGCAAAAGGGGGATCGCCTTGTGCGTCCCGTCAATATCGTCGCTGCGCGCCAGACATTTACGACGCCGACCATTGTGCGGGTCGGCGAGAAGGAAATCGTTCGCCGACGTACCTTCACCCGCGTTGCCACTACGTTGACGATGGCGCCCACCAGCTTCGCCGGTGAAGTCCCGTCTTTCAATCCGTTAAAACTTCTGGCCGGAGCGCCGACACGCGATCAGGGATCGCCCGGCATCGATCTCGAACGCGCCGATGCAGACGTTACGTTTGTAAGCACGAGCCTGTCGAAATCGAAAGCAACGCCTCAGGAACCTAACCTGTCTATCGAAGAAATACAGGCGCAAATTCGCGAGCATTTGAGCAACAGCCTGAAAACGCCTGATCGCAAGCCGTTGCCGATTCCGCCGCAATTGATGCTGGTGCGCACCAGCCGTGCTGCTACCGGCGTGTCAGACGCGCTGGCCTACGCATCAATCGGGCCGGCAAAGCTGCCGTCGGTTTTCAGCCGCATCAATGTGCGCATGATTCCGGAAAACGTTACAGTTCTGCACAAGTCGGCGCCCGTCAAAGGTCTTCGCGATGGCGAGGAGAAACTTCTTGTTCTGATGCCCAAGCAAGGCTTGCGCAGCGCCCTTCGCAACGAAGGCGCCCGTGCCGAACACATCAACAAGATTGTGCGCGCCCTCAGCGCGAACCGCCGCACCCGCTCCATTCGCGAAGGACAGAAAATCAAGCTGCTTTTCGCCGTTATAACGGGCGCAAGCAAACCTGAAATTGCGCGCGTTTCAGTCTATACCGACGAGACACTGGAAGGCGCGGTGGCGCTCGCCGACAACGGTGAATTCCGACCTGTCGAAAGCGTTGAGGCACAGGTTTCAAACAGATCATCCAGCGCACCCTCAAGAGGCGGCTCGCTGCGCCTGTACAACAGCTTCTACCAGACAGCCCTCAAGCACAATGTGCCGCGGGAAATCATCGACGACCTTGTCAGCATTTTCGCCAACGATGTCGATTTCAATCGCGCTGTCAGCGGCGGCGATGCTTTCGAGGTATTCTTCCGCAAGAGCGAAGTGAACGATGGCACGCCGGACATCTTGTACGCATCAATCACATCCCGTGGCGAAACCCGCCGATATTACCGTGCGCCAGCAACCAGCGACGGCCACACCAGCTTCTTTGACGAGAACGGCCGTTCCAGCCAGAAATTCCTGATCCGCAAACCCGTGGCCGCAGGCGAACAGCGCTCCGGCTTCGGCTGGCGGCGTCACCCCATCCTGCGTTACGCTCGCATGCATACCGGCGTCGACTGGGCGGCGCGCACAGGCACGCAAATCGTGGCGGCAGGCAACGGCGTGATCATCAAGGCGCGGCGAGAATCCGGCTACGGCAACCGCATCGAAATCCAGCACGGCAACGGTTATGTAACGACCTATAGCCACATGGTCGGTTTTGCCCGCGGCATGCGCGAAGGCGTGCGCGTCAAGCAGGGCCAGGTGATCGGCTATGTCGGCTCGACCGGCCTGTCGACTGGCGCGCATCTGCACTATGAGGTCGTCGTCAACGGAAACTATGTCGACCCGTTGCGTATTCGGCTCGCCCGCACCCGGCAACTGAACAATCGGCAGCTGGCCGCGTTCAAACGCGAACGCGAACGCATAGACAATCTCATTTCCCGCGCCCAGGTTGCCCGTGTCACAACGTCGGCAAGCGCCCAGAACTGAGATGCTGCGCGGAACGACGCCGCAGTTCGTCCACGACATCCTCAGGCGTCCAGCCCCCCTCGCGCAATCCGCGCAAGGATTGCGATTGCGCGCTCTTGGACAGCTTGGCGTCAGCCTCGTCCCGCAATAGCCGATGGTGCCTGTAGTTGGGCGCGCGAAACCCAAGTAATATCTGCAACAGTCGATGGATGCTCGTTGCGGCAAGGAGATCCTCGCCGCGAATGACGTCCGTTATGCCCTGGGCTTCATCGTCGCTCACAACAGCGATGTGATAACTGGTTCCGATATCCTTGCGTGCCAGGATGACATCGCCCCATGCACCTGGATCCACAGCAATGGCAACAAATGTTTCCTGCTCCCCGAACTCGCGCCAGGTGATGCCCTCCGCCGACTGCAGATGCAAGGCCATCGCCAGAGCCCGCTGCATGTCGATTCGCAATGCCGCGGGCTTTCCCGCCGCAAGCAGCTTGTCACGCTCGCCCTGGGCGAGATGGCGGCACGTGCCGGGATACACTGCAGACCCATCCGGATCCTTCGGCCAGCTGTTTTTTGCGTCTACTGCCGCGCGAATATCGTTGCGCGTGCAAAAGCAAGGATACAGGACCCCGAGTGTCTCAAGACGCTGCAAATGCCTCTTATGATAATCCAGATGTTCCGATTGACGCCGTACCGGCTGGGGCCAATCCAGTCCAAGCCATGCCAGATCCTCGAAGATCGCCTGTTCGAATTCGTGCCTCGCCCGTGTATGGTCGATATCCTCGACACGCAACAGGAACCTCCCTCCAAACCGCTGTGCGAAGCGATAGTTGGCGAAGGCCGAGTAGGCATGACCAAGATGCAGATATCCATTTGGCGAGGGTGCAAAGCGAACGACCGGCGGCGTTGCCTTATCCGGTGTTCCGCCAGTCCCCTGACCTTCGATACTCTGCGCCGCCATTGTCCCGACTGCTGTTTTCATCCGCTATCGCAATACTGCAAACAGTGCCGCCGCGCGAGCGAACTCCGTGATGGGTAATTCATGATATCATGCGCGTTGCCGCGCACCGCTGCAAAATCCAGATACCGGATTTCCTCGCCAATGACGATTCCCCTGACATGATGGAAACGCAATTTCGCATTACGGACGAAACCACTCTCGCGCATGCGGTTAGCTGTCTGCGAATGACAGACCCGGGCGTCATCGATGCCATGATTACTGCTGCCGGCCATCCGCCGCTCCGCCGCGGTCAGCACGGGCTGGGCGGATTGATTCGCATCGTCATCGCGCAACAGGTCTCAACCGCCAGCGCAGAGGCCATTCATCGCCGCTTCCTGGAACGCTTCGACAATGCGCGCCCTGAGCACCTCGTCACTGCCACGGATGCCGATTTCCAGTCCTGCGGCCTGTCCATGCCAAAGATCCGCACCATTCGCCATCTGTCATTGGCAGTCGCCGAGGAAACGCTCTACATCGACGCCCTGGCCCATATGAACAGCGAAGATGTTCGCAATGCCCTGACCGCGGCGAAAGGCATCGGTCCATGGACTGCTGACATCTACCTGCTGTTCTGCCTCGGACATCCCGATATCTGGCCGGCGGGAGATTTGGCCCTGCAGGAGGGAGTACGCATGGCGCTCAATCTGCGCAAGCGTCCCGATGCCGCTAAACTGGCAAAGATTTCCCGGCGCTGGAAACCTTGGCGAGGCGCCGCCGCGCGTATTATATGGGCCTACTATGGTATCCGCAGACAGCAGCAAGCAGGCGGAATAGAGCGAACCAGCGAAACCGAAGGAAATCCCCGCAAGCGGCCCTGACCCGCGGGCGGGCGGAACATCGAGAAAGCCCATCTGCATGGTTCAGACACTGAACGGTCCCCGCCTCGCACCGAAGTCCGGCAAGGCCCGGCAACTTGTTGTAATCCTGCACGGCTACGGTGCAAATGGCGACGACCTGATCGAAATCGGACGGCAATGGCAGCCCCTGTTTCCGGACGCAGCGTTCATCGCACCACATGCACACGAACCTTGCGCCCAGGCGCCAGGAATGCGGCAGTGGTACAATTTGACAGACCGCAACCCGCACGAGCGCTGGGCCGGAGCTGCAGCGGCGCGATCGGTGGTCGATGCTTTCATCGACTCCGAGCTGGAACAGCTGGGCCTGGATGACTCGCAGCTGGCGCTCGCGGGCTTCAGCCAGGGCGCCATGATGGCCCTTCACATCGGCCTGCGCCGCCGCTCTGCCCCCGCTGCCATCCTGGGCTATTCGGGAATGCTGGTCGGACCGGAATATCTTTCAGAGGCCACCGCGCGCGATACCACTGGAGCCCCGCCACCCGTACTGCTCATCCATGGCAGCCATGACGAAGTCGTCCCGCCACAGTCCCTGTTTACCTCAGCGAACCAATTGGCCGAAGCCAACATTCCCTGCCAATGGCACCTGTCGATTGGCCTGGGACACGGCATCGATCACGAAGGCATACGCCAGGGAGCCTGCTTTCTGGCAAAATCAATGGGGATGCCAACCCCCAATCTGGCCCGGCGATAGAGCCCTAGGGCCAAATATACGAAATTGCACAGAAAAGTTGCCACTGTTTTTGGTTGAAGCGGCGATCTTCACCATACGTTAACCATAGTCAGAAATAGTAAAGCTGACAGTTTCTCCAACTTTTAAAAGTCATGCTTTATGGCAATTTCCGCAGCTCGATCCTGCAACGCTTTCTGGTCTGGGCCGGAATGCTGCTTGCGCTTGGCGCACTGTTTGCGGCCGATCTAGTCCAACATCGCTCGAAGCTGGAACAGGCAATCGTCCGGCTGCAGCAGACAACCATCAAAACCGGCGAACTGACCATCGCGGCCACGAGGTTGCACGAATACAGCGAACTTCTCGCCAGGGCGGCAGAATCGGCTTCGAACTACTCCAGAGCCACGAACCTGGGCGAAACAGGCAAGCTCTCAGCAAAGTCCGCGATGCAGCGCTTCGCGCAAGCCCGCCGCAGGCTCGAAGCCTAAAGGCCGATCGGACGTGACGGCATCCCGTTCGCATTGCAAAAAAGCGTCACCAACCTGAACAAGACCGCGGCGAGTGTTAGGACCCTGGCCAGCCAGATGCATGAGGCTGCTCCGGGCTCGCCGCAATTTGAGACCCTCACCAAAGAACTCGGGAAGCAGGTCAAGGCGAGCGAGCGGGCCTCGGGCGCCATAACGCAAGCCGCCGGGAAACACGCTGAAAGCATCGTGAGGGATGCCGACAATGCCACTGCGACGCACTACAAGCATCTGGCGCTATTGCTGCTGATTGCTCTGATGGTATGCGCGATGCTTCTGGTGTTCGAGCGCATATGGCTGGCGCTCCCGCTATCGCGATTTGCCAGGATGCTGACCAGCAAGAACGACCGGGATGTCGCTTTCACGGCGCGCACCGCCATTCGTCAGGATGAAATCGGCATTCTCGCTCAATCCATCGTCCTGTATGATCGCGACAATATCAGGCGGCGCAGCGAAGCAAAGGCCCGCAGCAATCGTATCTAGATGGAACTCGCCAATCAGCGGCTTCTCGAACAACGTTCGCGTGACTTTTCGCAGTCGGTTGCCGAAATTCTCACACGTCTAGAGGAACACGCCGAACGCATGCACAGCGAAGCCGAATCGCTGGCGGTCACGGCAAAGTCGGCGAATGAGAAAACCGGAGCTGCCCTAGGCTCCATGACCAATGCGGCCGAAAACGCCTCGCAGGTTTCGCGCTCCATCCACGAATTGTCCGCGTCCACCACGGAAATTCACAGGCAGGTCGTGCAGGCATCACAATCCATAGTGGCAGCCAGCCAGGCTGTCGACAATGCCGGTCAGCATTCCAGGTCGCTTACCGGCAGCACTGAAGCTATCGAAACCGTCATCAAACTCATTCAGTCTGTCGCCGAAAGAACAAACCTGTTGGCATTGAATGCGACGATCGAGGCGGCGCGCGCCGGGGACGTGGGCCGCGGCTTTGCTGTGGTTGCCTCTGAAATCAAGTCGCTTGCGACCCAGACCTCTGCCGCCACCAGCGACATTCGCGAAGAACTGGAAGCAGTCGTCGAATACGCCAATCGGGTCGGCGGCCTGATGACCAACATAGTCGCCTCGGTGGCTGAAATTGAAGACGCCAGCCACGCCATCGCCTCAACCGTCGAAGGACAGACCCGGGCAACCCATGAACTCGACCGGGTGGCGAGCCAGAACGCCACGCAAAGCGACCATCTCCAGCAGGGATTCGGTGGCGTTGCCGGCCTTGTTGGCGATGCCAACAAGACAGCCAGCGTGGTTCTCGCGGTCTCGGACGATCTCACCACCCAAGCCATCGCCCTGCGAGGACTTGTCAGCCAGTACATCAGCACAACCCAGGATACGCTCCACGTTCAAGAGGACGACGCAGCCTGAGACAGGCGACACATCCTCACGAACGCACAGTCGTCACCGGAAAAGCCCCATGCAACAGAATGCGCAGCCGATACCTGAATATTCCGCGACCGCCCGGCTGTTTCACTGGGCGACAGCCTTTCTTTTCATACTTCAGTTTCCTGCCGGATATGCCATCGCACTGGGCGTCCCTGGTGATTTGCTGATGAACTTCCACATGACCACCGGGCTGTTCATCTTCTGGCTGGTCCTGCTGCGCGCCGCATACCGGTTGAAAACATTCCGCGGGCGTGGCGCTTCGAGGCTGGCGCCGTGGCAAAAGACAACGTCAGCACTGGTTCACACCGGCATCTATGCGCTTCTGCTATGCGTGCCCCTGATGGGCTGGCTTGCGACTTATTCAATGAACGGGGGTGCGGCCAAGAGCTGGATACCCCTGCCCCCGGCGCTAATCCCGGGCAAGCAGGCTGAATCCCTCATTCTCTATTGGCACGGCATCATGGCCTTTGCCTTGCTCGGTGCGATATTTATCCACATCGCCGTTGCAATGCAGGGCTATCTGGAAGGGCACCATAGCGGCGGCGAAGCAGACGAAGGAACCGCCAGCACCAGCCAGCAGGCGCTGGCAAGCTGATCTCCGCCAGACTGTCGGGCAGCGGATACCAATCAGGTTCGGTCGCGATGCCGGTTACGGCCGGCACTCGCCGGAGCAGGATTGAAGCTGGGCAGCACCCTGCGACGGGAAGCGCGCAACGGAACCGGACTGTACAATTGCTTGGTCGCTTCCACCACGTGGACACCAGCGCCCGGCAGGGCGAGCTTGCCACCGATCCGCTCGAACATCGCCGCCGACCGCAGCAGCGAGGGGCGCGCAAAGGGTGGCACATACAAGGCCTCTGCCCAATGGATCGGCGAGAAATTGGTTTCGCGCATAAGGTCTCGCAATTGCCCGCGTGAATACGGGCGGCCGTGGCCAAATGGCGTCGTGTCGGCGCGCGCCCAGACGCCCCCGCGGCTCGGCGCAACAATCAGCACCCGCCCGCCCGGCATCAGGATGCGCCAGATTTCGCCCAGCATCTCATGCGGGAAATCCGAAGTCTCGAGCGCATGAACCGCAAGCACCCGGTCGATCGATGCATCAGGCAACGGCAGCAGCGAAGTATCCACCAGCGCCGAAGACGTGATGCCTTCACCCGGCCAGTTCACCACACCCTGTGCGGCGGGCATGAAGGCCATGACCCGTAGCGCCCCTTCGCGAAGCTGTTCCAGATAGGGCGGCGCATAACCGATGCCGATGATCGAAAGGCCGGCTGCATTGTTCCAGCGCCCGGCAACGATCCGGCCGATATAGCGCTGCGCCACCTGCCCGAGCGGCGAGGAATAGAAACTTCTGAGATCGACGATATCGAGTGCCATGGACTGACCCTGCCACTACCCGGTGCCGGTTGCAATGGAGCACAAAGCTGTCGCCCGCCGCGACGCCGGCTGTGGGCGGGGGTTTGACCCTGCCAGGCGGGAGGACTACATCTGGACATCGACTTCAGCAGCATTGCCGTCAGCGCCTGCGAACACTTGCGCCGTCCGATAATGCGCCGCCCAAACTCCGCCACCCAATACAAAGGGATCGTCATGGCAGCTCAAATCCATCAGTTCATGTGTCTGGAAGACAATTTCGGCGTTCTCATCCACGATCCGGCGACCGGTGCAACCGCCTCCATGGATGCGCCCGAAGCCGGCCCCATTCTGGCAGCCCTCAAGGAAACCGGATGGACCCTGACAGACATCCTCGTCACCCATCACCATAACGACCACATCGGCGGCATCCCCGGCGTGAAGGAAAAGTTCCCCGGCGCCCGCATTGTGGCGCCCTCCAAGGACAAGGACCGGATTCCCGGCGCCGACCTTTATGTCTCCGAGGGCGAAAAAATAACGGTAGGGGGGCTGAATGCCCACATCATCGAAACGCCCGGCCATACCAGCGGCCACATCGTCTACTTCTTCGAGGAGGACAAGATGCTGTTTGCCGGGGATACGCTCTTCGCGCTGGGCTGCGGCCGCGCCTTCGAGGCCCCGGCTCCGGTCCTGTACGAATCCTGCATGAAACTGGCAAAACTGCCCCCGGAAACGAAGATCTTCTGCGGCCATGAATACACCTTGTCGAATGGTCAATTCGCCCTCAAGGCTGACCCCGCCAACGCCGCACTGCAGGAACGCATGAAGGAAATCCAGGCCCTGCGCGAAGCTGGCAAGGCGACCCTGCCGACCACAATGGCGGTGGAACTGGAAACCAACCCGTTCCTGCGCGCCGGCAACACGGCTATCCAGGCCAATCTGGAGATGAACGGCGCAAGTCCCGCCGAAGTCTTCACCGAATTGCGCGAACGCAAGAACAAGGGCTGGTAGTATCCGCGAAAAGGCGATCGGCAATGGTTGCGGGTTTATCGGAACAGATGACTGCCCGGCAGGTCATCGATCTGCTCGGGCTCAAACCGCACCCGGAAGGCGGTAACTACCGCGAGACATTCAGGGACAGCACGGCAGATGCCAACGGCCGCGCCGCGTCCACGTTGATCTATTTCCTGCTGGCTGCCGGCGAAAGCTCTCACTGGCACCGGGTCGATGCCACCGAGATCTGGCACTATTACGCTGGCGCCCCCTTGCAGCTTCTTGTCTCGGAAGAAGGCCAGATCATAGCGGACATCACGCTGGGCGTAGATCTGGCTTCCGGCCAGCGACCGCAGGGCGTAGTTCCCGTCAACGCCTGGCAGAGTGCCCGCAGCACCGGCAGCTGGACACTGGTCGGATGCACGGTGGCCCCGGGGTTCGATTTCGCGGGCTTCGAGATGGCTCCACCCGGCTGGCAGCCGGGCTGAGCAGCGCTACCGCTTGCCGGTCAGCCCCTCGATCTTGGCCTGCATGTCAGCAAGCTGCTTGCGCATTTCGTCCAGCTCGCTGCCCGAGATTTTTTCCTGAGCCGCAGCCGGATGTCCTGCTTCCGGGCGGGACGGCGCTTCCGGACCCGCCCCCGCGGAGCCTTTCGCCTGGCCCATGGCGCCTGCGGCGAACGGGTTGAACATGCTCAGCGCCTGCGAAAACATCGCCATGTTCTTTTTGGCCTGCTCTTCCATCACGCCAAGAAGCTTGTGCGGTTCGGCATTGGGGCCCAGTAGCCCGGCCATCTGTTCGCGTAGCTTTTGCTGTTCTGCGCTGAGCTTGTCGATGGAATATTCCAGATAGCTTGGCACAAGCATCTGCATCCGGTCGCCATAGAAGCTTATCAGCTGGCGCAGGAAGGAAACCGGCAGCAGGCTCTGCCCCTCCTTTGCTTCCTGCTCGAAGATGATCTGCGTCAGGACGCTGCGGGTGATATCTTCCCCGGTCTTGGCGTCACAAACCACGAATTCCTCGCCCTTCTTGACCATGGTTGCAAGGTCTTCAAGCGTCACGTAGCTGCTGCTTCCGGTATCGTATAGCCTCCGGTTTGCGTATTTCTTGATCGTGACCGGTTGCTTTGTCTCTGACATGGGCCCTCTCGGTATGCCGTCACTACT
>JAPOIA010000088.1 GCA_029979185.1 Alphaproteobacteria bacterium
AGACCCAGTCGGCGTTGCCGCCTTCCTTCAGCCAGTCGTTCGCGAGCGATCCGCGTTGCACTGCCGCGGTACGATCGCGCCTGGCGTCTTCGTAGGATGTGAGCGCTGCAGCGATGCCGGCCTGATCTGCCGTTTCGAGCGCGCGCGCCAGCACGACGGCGTCTTCAATCGCCATGCAGGCGCCCTGCGCCATGAACGGCACCATCGGATGGGCAGCATCGCCGAGCAGCGTCATACCGCCGTTGGACCAGCGCTCCATCGGCTCGCGCACATGCAGGGCCGAGCGTGTGACCTCTGTGCAGGCATCGAGCAGCGCCCGCGCCTCGGGGTGGAAATCGGTATAGGCGGCGCGCAGTTCGGCAATGTCGCCGGGCAGGGTCCAGCCTTCGTCCGTCCAGTCCTGTCGCGGCGTTGTGGCGAAGATGAAAATCTCCTTGCCGTGGGTGAGGGGAAATACGACGACCTGCCGGTCCGGTTCCGGCCCCCACCATTTGACGAAACTGTCGAGATTGGGAAGCTCCGCCACCTTATCGCGCGGGATGACGGCGCGCCACGATACAAGCCCCGTATAGCGCGGCTTGTCGGGGCCGAAAATCGCGGTGCGCACGGGCGAATGAATGCCATCCGCGCCGATGACTGCATCGGCCTCGATGGCGCCGCCATCGGCAAGGTGCAGCACAGCCTTTTCGCCAATTGTACCCGCGCCTGTCACCCGCACGCCGAAGCGGATGGTACCGGGAGCAAGCGCCGCTTCCAGCGACGACAACAGGTCGGCCCGGTGGATCGTCAATTGCGGTGCGCCGTATTTCGCCTCAGCCGCGCTGCTCATAGGCAGCTTCGATGTAATCTCGCCGGTGTCCCACATGCGGCTCATCCGGAATTCTGGACGGGCGGCGGTTTCGCGAAGCCTGTCGCCGACACCCTTGCCGAGCCCGTCGATGGCGTGGACCGCATTTGGCGTCAGGTTGACGTCGGCGCCGATCCGGCCAAAGGCGGGGGCCTGCTCGAGCACCGTCACATTGTGTCCTTGCGTCTGCAGCGCGATGGCCGCCGCCATCCCGCCGACGCCGGCGCCGGCAATTGCGATTTTCAAGGCTGGCATGTTCGGCGTGTCTCCTGCGATTGCATCCGCTTCCGTGATACCTATGCAATCCTGCGCGAGCCGGTCAATGCCGGCAAGTGTATCGGCATGCGCCGAATTGGCGCTGTGGAACAGTCCCCCGAAGATCAGAAAAGTGGTCCACATTCGGGCGCTATGGGTTAGAACTACGCGCAGAACAGGAGAATTGCCATGGCCGCCCCGAACCAACGCCCGCCCTTTCGCGCCGATCACGTCGGCTCCCTGCTGCGTCCGCCGGAACTGCGGCAGGCGTTCCGGGACGTGGCGGGCAAGCGGATCGACGCGGCCGAGTTCGCCCGCATCCAGGATGGCGCCATTCGCGATGTCGTTGCCATGCAGGACGCCGCCGGCATCCAGGCGGTCACCGATGGCGAATTCCGCCGCGGGTCCTACTGGGGCCGTTTCGTCGAGGGGCTGAAGGGTTTCGTCATCAAGCCGGCCTCCTTCAAGTTTCGCGACGGCAAGGGCTCGATGCTGGACTTCACCGCGCCCTATGCTGCGGGCAAGGTCGTCCGCGAGGAGCCGCTGGCTCTCGACGAATACGAATTCATGCGCGACATCACGAAGGACCGGCCGCACCTGATGCCGAAAATCACGGTGCCGTCGCCCTCGACGCTGCATTACTACCGCTTCGACGACTTCGGCGACCGCAGCATTTATCCGGACGAGGATGAGTTCTTCGCGGATGTTGCGAAGGTGTTCCACGACGAGATCAGGGCTTTGACGGATGCCGGCTGCCGCTATATCCAGTTCGACGAAGTCGCTGTCGCCATGCTGGGCGATCCGGTGGTGCGCGAGCAGACGGTGAAACTGGGGCAGGACCCGGACAAGCTGCTCGGAAAATATATCGATCTCATCAACGATGCGGTGGCTGGCGCACCGGCCGATTGCTATTTCGGCGTACACATGTGCCGCGGCAATCTGAAGGGGCATTTTCTCGCCGATGGCGGCTACGACCTCATCGCCGAGCGCTTCTTCGGCGAAACGAATGTCACGCATTTTCTGCTGGAATACGATTCCGTCCGGGCTGGCGATTTTACGCCGCTGGCGCATGTGCGGAAGGACAAGGGCGTGGTGCTGGGGCTCGTCAGCTCGAAGCGCCCGGAACTGGAATCGAAGGACGATTTGCGCATGCGTATCGCGGATGCCGCGAAGTATTGCGATGCGGACCGCCTCGCCATCTCGCCGCAATGCGGCTTTGCATCGACGGTTGGCGGCAATCCGGTCACCCCGGAAGACCAGAGTGCCAAGCTGCGCCTGTGCGTCGAAGTGGCGAAGGAGGTTTGGGGGTAGGAACGCAAGACCTCCCGCGGACCGGTTCAGCGAATATGCCGGACCCAGATAACCGAACCCAGGAGGATCGGTATGCCTGCGGTCATCAGGGCATAAAATCCAAACAGAAAGCGGAAACCCCAGGGCTCTGTGCTTTTTCGGCACCAGCGCCATCCGGGTTCATCGTCTTCGGAGCTTTTTCGCAGATACTCGATCATTTCGCCGTGCCGAAGGCCGCGCACCACTTCGCGCGCCGACATCCCCCAGGGGATGAGTATCAGTAGATAGGGGACAAGTTCATCGGGCTGCATGGCGCACCTTGCCATGCTACGCGCGCCAGCATGTGCGGTAGCGCATTTACGCTGCCGTCTTGCCCCACAACTTGCTGCTAGCAATGTCCGCGCCTTCGCGCAGCGATTTCAGTTTCAGCCATACCGCCGGTTCGATCACCCACTCCCTGTTCGTGAAGGTGCCGAAGCCGCAGTCGGTGGAGGCGATGACGCGCTCTCTGTCGCCAACGGCTGCAACAGCATCCTCGATGCGGCGCGCCACTACCTGCGGATGCTCGACAAAGTTGGTAGTCGTTTCGATGACGCCGGGGATCAGCACCATGTGGTCGGGCAGGGGGACTTCTTTGAACGCCGCATATTCATGCGCGTGGCGCGGATTGGCGAATTCAATCGACAAGTAGTTGGCCTTGCACTGGTAGAGGGCGGGCAGGATTTTCGCCAGCGCGATATCATAGACATGCGGGCCTTCCCAGTTGCCGTAGCAGACATGCAGGCGCACGCGGTCTGCGGGAATGTTCTCTATGCCCTTGTTGATCGCGGCGATGTTGCGTTCGCACTGCTTTACGAATTCATCGTCGCTCATGTCGCGGAACATCATGGTCCGGTCCATGGCGAGATCCGGTGCATCGATCTGCAGCAGGAAACCCGCCTCGTGGATGGCCTCATATTCCTTGCGCATTTCTGCCGCCAGTGCGTCGAGGTAGGCGTCATGGCTGTCGTAATAGGCATTCAGCATGGTCGAGGAAATGATGCCGGGCGATGCCGCGCTCATGAACATTTCCTTGAATGCGCCGGTCTCCCCGTTGATGCGTTTGGCGCGCGCCAGTTCGGACTTGATCGGCCCGGTGTCAAGATACCTGATCGCGTCCTGCGCTTCCGGGGCGTTCTGCTGTTTAGACGTCGCCGGAAAGCGCTTCATCAACAGTTGCACCAGTTCGGGGAAGTTCTCGAACTCTATGCCGCGGCGCCGGTTGGAGACACCGGCAAAGCCGCTCATGCGCTGGGGCACATAGGTCTGGAAGCCGACGCGCTGCTGTTCGCCGTCGTTGCCGATGTCGATGCCCGCTTCCTTCTGTTTCTCGATGACGTGCCGGACCGAAACGTCCATCTCCCGGTCCATCTCGGCGCGGTCAAATGGCTCGCCCGCTTCGCGCTGGACCAGCAGCTCCGAAAGCTTCGCATTGCGGGGCAGGCTGCCGACATGGGTGGTGAGGATGCGGTCCTTGCTGAACATCATTGTTCGTTCCCTCCCTGAAACATTTCAACGCAGTCCATCGCCTATTGGCGGCGTCCAGTTTGCAACCAGCCTATCGAAATCTGTAGTCAAGGCAAGGCGTGTCCTGACATCCGGGCTTTCGCCAAGGTTCTGGCTGCGGCCCGGCGGTGGTGAGCCTGCGACTATAGTCTTACCGGATTTCCTGTTTTCACAGTCAAGCGGCGTGGAATGCTGCTTGCTATGCGGCAAGAGGAAGCGCTAGTCTCACGCCGAGGCCCGGAGGGAGCGGCCTGACATGACGATTGAAACTCGGGAGAGGGATAGATGCTCAAGAAATTTGTAGCGACGCTCGGTGCGGCCGCAGTTGTCGCTGGCGTTAGCGCCACAGTTGCCTCGGCGCAGTCGGTCAGCCTGCGTATGGCCACATGGCTTCCGCCCAAGCACCATCTGGTTGCCGATACGATTCCGAAGTGGATCGCTTCGCTGAACAAGGCGTCCGGCGGCAAGATGAAAGTGCGCATCGATCCGGCGCCGATCGGCAAACCGCCGGCCATGTACGACATCGTCCGCGGTGGTGCTGCCGACATGGTCTATCACGTGTTGGGATATACGCCGGGCGTGTTCGAGATCATTCGCGGCGCCGAACTGCCGTTCCTGGCGCCCAATGCGGAAATCGGCTCTCAGGCCGTTGCCGACTGGTATGCCCGCAATGTCGGCTGGGACAAGGAGTTCAAGGACGTCAAGGTGCTGGCGATCATGGTGCACGGCCCGGGTGTCATCCACACCAAGAAGGCAATCAACAAGCTGGAAGATCTGGCTGGCGTAAAGCTGCGCGTCGGTGGCGGCGGCGTGAAAATGTCGAAGGCGCTCGGCGCAGTGCCGCTGACAATGCCGGCGCCGGCATCCTACGAGGCGGTGCAGAAGGGCGTCGCCGATGGCGCGCTGTTCCCTTATGAGGCGATGCGCGGCTTCCGTCTCGGCGAGCTGCTGGAATATCACACCGAGATTCCGGGTGGCCTTTACACCACTGTATTCGCGATCATGATGAACAAGAAGAAGTACGACGGACTGTCGGCGGCCAACAAGAAGGCGCTGGAGGCTGTCGGCGGTGTTGCCGGCGCCAAGATTCTCGGCGCAGGCTGGGATCGTGCCGATTCTGCCGGCAAGAAGTTCTCGGTCGAGAAGAAGGGCAAGATCATCGTCATGGCGCCGGCTGAAGTTGCGCGCGTGAAGAAAAAGATCGACTTCATGGACAACGAGTGGATCGCAGACATGAAGAAGAAGGGTGTCGACGGCAAGAAGCTGCTCGACGACCTGCGCGCGACGATCGCCAAATATTCCAAGTAAGAAATCGAAAGCGAAAAACAGGGCCGCGGCGTTTGACGCTGCGGCCCGCGCATTCCGGTCGCGAGCCGAAAGGTGTGCCGGATCGGGAAGCCTGGCCTTGCGGCCGGAGGGGGAGGCCGGATCAACCGGTCGTTGCGGGGAGCGTGAACCCTGATGCTGAAAATTAGCAAGAACATTGCCGCCTGGACGGCCGCAGCGGCCTCGATATGCCTGTTGGCGATCATGGTGCTGACATTCGTGGATGTCATTGGCCGCTATCTCTTCGACAACGCGCTTCCGTACACCGTCGAACTCGTCCAGCTCGGGATGGGACTGGTGGTGTTTCTGGGACTGGCCATGACGACGCTGGAGAAAGGGCATATTTCCGTCGACGTGATGACCGGCATGTTGCCGGCCTCCGTTGGCAGCCTTCTTGCCCGGTTCGGATTTGCCCTGTCGGCGCTGTTTTTCGGCCTCATCGCCTGGTGGCTGTTTGAACGCGGCCTGTCCTTCCGGAAGGACGGGCTGACGACCGATGTGTTGCTGCTCAAGGTCTGGCCGGTGGCTATCGTCATGTCCGTGGCGGCAGCGTTTGTCACGCTGGTATGCCTTTACCAGATATTCCAGCGCGACGGGGAATAAGCATGGAACCGGCCACAATCGGCAGCATTGCCCTTGCCATACTTTTTCTGCTCCTGGTTCTCGGCGTACCGATCGGCGTTGCCATGGGCCTGTGCGGCCTCGGCGGCATGGCGGCGATCATTGGTCTGTGGCCGGCGCTGTCGCTGTTCAGCACGACTGTCTACGAGACGACAACGACCTACGACCTGTCGATAATTCCCCTTTTCGTTCTGATGGGCGCGGTTGCGAGCCGTTCGGGCCTCAGCCGGGAGCTTTACGCCGCGTTCAACGCGTGGTTCGGCGCAATGCGCGGCGGACTTGCACTCGCCACCATCGGCGCATGCGGTGCATTCGCGGCGATCTGCGGCTCCTCAGTTGCGACCGCAGCTACCATGAGCAATGTCGCCCTTCCGGAGATGAAGCGCTACAAGTACGACGACAGCCTGGCGACAGGCTCGGTCGCTGCCGGCGGCATCATCGGCATTCTCATTCCGCCGTCTGTCATTCTCGTGCTGTATGGCGTGCTGACCGAAACCTCGATCGGCGACCTGTTCATTGCCGGCTTCCTGCCGGGCATCCTGACCGTGATCGGTTTTATGCTGGTGATTTCCATCATCACCCGGATCAACCCGGAGATGGGGCCGCGCGGCGAAAAGGCCACCGGCGCGCAGAAAATCCGGGCGCTCGGACAGACATGGGCGATCCTGCTGCTGTTCGGTCTTGTCATTGGCGGCATCTATTTCGGCGTATTCACGCCGACCGAGGCGGCCGGTATCGGCGCCGTCGGCGCGTTTGGTATCGCGGCGATGCGCGGCCGGCTGAACTACGAGACACTCTCCGGGTCGATGGTTGAGACCATCAAGACGACGGCCATGCTATTCACCATCCTGATCGGCGCGCTGACGCTGAACAACCTGATGGTGTTCTCGACCTTCGCTTCGGGTCTGTCGGACTTCGTGTCCGGCCTTAAGCTACCGCCCATTCTCGTGATGGGTGTGATCCTGCTGACTGTCCCGATCTTCTTTCCGATCGTCACCAACATCGGATACGATCCGGTGTGGTTCGGAGTCATCGTCGTGATGGTGGTGGAACTCGGGCTCATTACCCCGCCGATAGGAATGAACGTTTTCGTCATCAAGGGCATGGCGCCGGACGTGAATCTCTCCGACATTTACAAGGGTGTGATGCCCTTCGTCGCGGCGCAGATCCTGCTGATCATCCTTGTCTTCCTCATCCCGGCGATCATTCTGTGGCTGCCGCAGACGGCGAAAATGTTCCGGTGACGTGCAGCGGTGCTACGGAGGGCTCATGATGCAGCGTGTGCTGGTTACCGCGGGGGCTGCGGGCATCGGTCTTGCCACAGCCAGATGCTTTGCCACAGCCGGCGCGAAAGTACATGTCGCTGACATTGATGCGGATGCGCTCTCGCACGTTGCCGCGCAACATGAGAGCATCACCGGTACGCATGCCGATATCAGCAAGCCCGGCGATGTCGCGCGCATTTTCGAAGACATTGAACGCGATCTGGGCGGGCTCGATGTGCTGGTCAACAATGCCGGCATTTCCGGTCCGACTTCGCCGGTGGCGGAGTTCGATCTTGCCGCATGGCAGACAGTGCTGGACGTCAACCTGACCGGCACGATGATGGTGACGCAGCGCGCCATTCCGCTGCTGATCCAGTCCGCGCAGGCATCCATTGTCATCATGTCGTCGCTTGCCGGGCGTTTCGGCTACGCCAACCGCTCTGTCTATGCGACGACCAAATGGGGCCTCGTGGGTTTTGCGAAAACGCTGGCGCTGGAACTCGGCGAGCACGGCATCACCTGCAACACGATCCATCCCGGCGCGGTGGAGGGCGAGCGCATCCGCCACGTATTCGAGGGCCGGATGAAGCTGTCGGGCCGCAGCATGGAGGAAGAGCGGGCGCTTGGCATGCAAAACCAGTCGATCAAGCGCTTTACCGATCCCGGCGACATTGCCGAACTGATCCGCTTTCTGGCCGGCCCGCATGCGCGGACCATTTCCGGACAGTCTTTCCCGATTGACGGGGATTCGAAGGCCGCGCAATAGGCCTGATCGCAAGGCATGGCCGCGTTTGCCTCACCCGTCCGATGGGCTAATATCCCTGCATGATTTGCGCCGCATCCCGATGCCGGGCGCGCCAACAGCAAGCAGGGAAGAAACATGACCCGTTTTTCGATCAGCCAGCCCGTGACCCAGATGGAAGCGCCGCGGCTTGTCTCCGGCAAGGGCCGGTTCACCGACGATGTGAAGCTCGATAACCAGGCCTATGGCTTTTTCCTGCGCTCGCCGCATGCCCATGCGGAAATCGTCTCCATCGACACCCGCGCCGCCAAGCAGATGCCGGGCGTGATCGATATCCTCACCGGCGCGGACTACGAGAAGGACAATCTGGGCCCCGTCACTGGCATTTCGCCGATGAAGCGCCGCGACGGCTCGCCGATGTACCGGCCGTGGCGTCCGGCGATTACCAAGGACAAGGTCTCGCATATCGGCCAGGCGGTGGCTTTCGTCATCGCCGAGACGATCTGGGACGCCAAGGATGCGGCGGAGGCCATCGAGGTGGAATACAAGCCGCTGCCGGTGTCCCTCTCCACCGCCGATTCAAACAAGCCGGGTGCCTACCAGATCTATGCCGACTGCGAGAACAACGAGGCTGCATATGTGGAGCGCGGCAACGGCAAGGCGGTGGACGAGGCCATCGCGAAGGCCGCCCATGTGGTGCGCGAGCGTTTCGTCATCTCCCGCGCCGCGGCGATGACGATGGAGCCGCGCGCCGTCAATGCCGAGTGGGATGCCGGCCGCGACCATTACACCATCTATGCCTGCCATCAGCGGCCTTACGTATGGCGCACGATGATGACCAAGCACCTGTTCAAGATACCCGAGCACCAGATGACTCTGATCGCCGGCGATGTCGGCGGCTCCTACGGCATGAAGGGCGGGCTCTATCCGGAAATCCCCGTCGCCGCCTGGGCCTCCAAGCGCACCGGCCGCCCCGTCAAATGGACCTGCGAACGCTCCGAGGCGCTGATCGCCGACGACCAGGGCCGCGACATGGTGGTCGACGCGGAACTGGCGCTCGACAAGGACGGCAATTTCACCGCCATCCGCTACCGCTCCAACAACAATGTCGGCGGCTTCGTCACCATGCTCGGCTTTCTGACAACCGGCAATATCCTGTCCGCCTGCGAAGGCCCTTACAGGACGCCGGTGGCGCATGGCGAGGGCCACACGGTGCTCACCAACACGCTCCCCGTCTCCAACTATCGCGCGCCGGGCGGTGCGCCGGGCGCCTATGTGCTCGAAGCCTTGGTGGAAATGGCCGCCGGGGACATGGGGATCGACCCGGTGGAATTGCGGCGGCGCAATTTCATCAAGCCCGCCGACATGCCGCACAAGGGCCCGCTCGGCGGGGGCATCGACTGCGGCGACTTTGAATCAACCATGGACAAGGCGCTGAAAGCCGCCGATTGGAAAAACCGCGAGAAGCGCCGCGCCTCTGCCAAGAAGCGCGGCAAGATCTTCGGCTGCGGTCTTGCCACCACCATCGATCCCTCCGCCGGCCCGTCGCCGGAGACGGCGGAACTGCGGTTCGATCCCGGCGGTACGCTGACGATCCTGTGCGGCTCCACCGCGCAGGGGCAGAGCCACGAGACGATCTACATGCAGATCGTCTCGGAAAAGCTCGGCATAGACGTTGAAAAAATCCGCGTCGTCGAAGGCAATACGGAAAAGCTGTCCTGGGGTACCGGCACGGGTGCTGCGCGCACGGCGACCATCGGCGGCACGGCGGTCGGCCTGGTCGGCGTGCTGCTGTGCCTGATCGCGCCGAATGTCGCGACCCTGTGCGCGGGCCTGC
>JAPOIA010000089.1 GCA_029979185.1 Alphaproteobacteria bacterium
AACAGAAAGGGATCCTTGGGATACAGGGCCGTTTCGGGATGCTTGATGTCGAGGTATTCGTTGATCACCGTCGATTCCACGATCGCCCTGTCGCCATCTACCAGCGTGGGAACAACCCCCTTGGGATTGAGCTTCAGGTAGTCCGGCGCAAACTGATCGCCTTTGAGTATGTCGATATAGACGCCGTCCCAGGGCAGCGCCTTTTCCGTCAGCGCCAGGCGCACCTTGGCTGCACAGACCGAAGAACCGTGATGATATAGCGTGTACATGCTTACCCCTCCCGCAGGCAGACAAACTAGGCAGACCGGCCCGTGCGCGTCAAAGAAAAGCCTGCGGAAGCGGAAAAAAATTAGAGGCGCAGGCCGCTCTGCGGTCCGCGCCTCCGGGTAGCGGAAAAGATTATTGGATCCGCGTTCAGAACTTGTAGGTGACGCCTGCGCCAATGATCCACGGATCGATCTTTACCTTGGCCCGGATCGGCAATGCGGGCAGCAGGGTTACCCGGGCGTTCGGCTGCATGTAGATGCGCTTCACATCGAAGTTGATACCCCAATGCTTGTCGATCATGTAGTCGAAGCCGATCTGCGCTGCGACACCCCATGAGTCGCGGATCTTAAGATTGGCAAACAGGGGACCGGCCGAATTGTTGAAGTAGTGCGTATAGTTCACACCGACGCCCACATACGGCTTGAAGGCGCCGAAGTTGGTGAAGTGGTATTGAAGCAGCACGGTCGGCGGGAACACCAGCGTCGATCCGATGCGGCCCAGCGCGGCAATTGCGCCTGTCGCCTTGATCCGGTGCGGAGTGACGCAGCAAATGGCCTCAACGGCAAGGTTGCGCGTAAAGAAGTATGTTATGTCGACTTCCGGCACCACCGAGTTGCTAACCTTGGCGCTTGCGCCGGGAATGAGAACGCCACCGGCGCGAATCCGGGCAGACGATTCCGGCAGAACACCGATGGCGCGCACGCGGATCATCCACGGATTGAATACTTCGATTGGCGCCGGCGGTTGTGCTTCGACGCGCGCTGGAATGTCCGCCGCCTGCGTGCTTGCCGCTGTCGCAGCAAATGATAATGCGGCAATTGCCGATACGACCAGTTTTTTCATTCTATTACCCCCATTACGAATTTTCAGACGCGCTGGCTGTAGCGGTGGTTCACAGGTTGCCGGAAATGGGTACCGTGCCTGCCGGGTAATCGCCTTTGCGATGGTGCCAGTTTGGCCATCGGCGCGGTTTCCGGCTTGATCCAGATCAAGGTCCGCGGCCTGCACACAGCTTTTTTTGATCAAAATCAATAACCTGCAGGCGCTCTGCCATGTGATGCATTCGCGCAACAATCGCGATTGCCGCTGTCGCAAATCTCGTGTTAGCCTGACCATGCAAAATAAAAAGGGCGGCAGGACCGCCTGAAGCCCGATCGGGCAATCGCGTGGAGGAAATCATGTTCCAGGGAAACCTGCGGAAGTTCATTCCGCTTGCCGCCATCGCTTCGCTTTCTGCCGCAACCTTGACACCGCAACCTGCAAGGGCCGCACAAACGGTCGAATTCGCTATCTGGTATTCCGAGCGCGACTTCTATGCCGAGCACGTCAAGAAATGGGTGGCCGATATTGAAAAGGCCACTGAAGGCCGGGTGAAGGTGAAGTTGCATTTCTCCGGCGCACTCGTTTCTGCGAAGGAAACCGTCAATGCCGTACGCAGCGGTGCAGCGGGTGGCGGTACGACCAGCATCAGCTTCCTGGCCGGCCTTTTCAGGCCCCTGTCCTATCTGGAGCCACTCCTGTGGGTACCCGCCGATCCAAAGGTTGGCGTAGCAACGATGCAGAAGATCACGCCCATTGCGCGCACGCTGATGGAAAAGCGCGGCCTGAAGCTGATGTTCATGTTCCCCTCGGCGGGCCTGGTGACCAACTGCATCAACGGACACATCAAATCGGTGGCGGACTGGAAGGGCAAGAAGGTGCGCGCTGCCGGCCGCTGGCAGGGAATACAGCTGCGCGCAGTCGGTGCGGCGCCGGTCGCAATAGATCCGGGCGAAGTCTATATCGCACTGCAGAACAAGACAGTCGATTGCATGATGTTTCTGGCCAACCTGACCCTGTCGGCAAAAATCCAGGAAGTGGCGCCCTACATCACCTATTGGCGCGACGGCGCGAATGCATCCGCCTACTACATGAACCTCGACCAGTGGAACAAGATATCGGCCAAGGATCAGAAGGCCATCATGGCTGTCTCCGACAAGGTTGTCGCCGATGCCGCTCCCAAGCTCGTCCAGATGCAGCTCGATGCTGTCGAAGCTCTGAAAAAGGCCGGAGCGAAGGTGCATATGGCAACCGACAAGGAAATCTCGGATTTCAAGCAGGCCACCCAGGTTGTCTGGAAGGATGTCGAGAAGATCGCAGGAGCGGCCGGCAAGCCGATCGGCGCTATCGTCCTTCCCCTGCAAAAATAGGCTGGAGCCTGACGCATGGACGCCAAAGGCTCCTCTGGTAGCGTGGCGGCGGCTGATGCCGGGCCGCGCTGGCTCGTCGCTTTGGAGCGGTTCACGCAGGTCGTGAACCGCATCTTCGCGGGGATAGCCTGCCTGCTCGTTCTGGTTATCATGGTCTTGATCGTGGTGGCGGTGGTCTTTCGCTACGGGCTGCACGCGCCGATCGCCTGGGTGCTGGACGTCACCATCTTTATCCTCGCATTCGTGTTCTTCCTCGCGGTAGCACCAGCGCTGGAAAGCGGAAGCCATATCGAGGTGGACCTGTTCGATCCCCTGATACCGCGGTCCATGCGCAAGGCGCAGCGTCTGATCGGCAAGGCGCTGACGCTGATCTTCGGCTGTGTCTTCCTGTGGTTTGTCGTTCGCTACTATGCGGAAATCGTGGAAGTGGACGAGTTGTCCTTCACCATGATCACGGTACCTCTGAAATACGTCTACTGGATCGGTCCGGTGGGCGCAGCGCAGTTCCTGCTGACGGCAATAGTGCTTTTCATTCGTTTTCTCATCGACCCGCTGCCGGACGAAGAAGCCGGGCAGGCCGCATTGAGCCACCAGTAAATCGCTTGGCCCCCGACTGGACGGGGACCGTAGCGACATTCGCATCCGGAATGCATGTATCCGGAACCGGGGTTGGGATCATGGCCGCATTTGGCAGTTTCGGTGTTTTCCTGCTTTTCCTTTTGCTGCTGCTCGCGACGCGCGCGCCTGTCGGTATTGCGCTGGCGACCGTCGCGATGCTGGGCACCTCCATTTTCGTATCGCCCGGCGCCTTGAGCCAGCTGGCCTCCTCGGCGTTTTCGTTGTCCACCAATTTCATTCTGGTGGTGGTGCCGCTGTTCATCCTGATGGGCGAAATCCTGTCAGCTAGCGGTATCGGGGCCAATCTGTTCAGGGCGGCGGAACTGTGGTTCCGGAAGCTGCCCGGCGCTCTGGCGATAGGGACGGTCTGGGCCTGCGCGATATTCGGCTCGGTCTGCGGATCAAGCCCTGTTACCGCAACCACCATCGGCTCGATGGCGATCCCCGAGATGTTGCGGCGCGGCTATCACAAGTCGCTGGCGCTGGGCGCAACAGCTGCCGGTGGTACGCTGGGTATTCTCATTCCGCCCAGCATCTCGATGATCGTCTACGGCGTGATTACCGATACTTCCATCGGCCACCTGTTCATGGCAGGCATCATCCCCGGCCTGCTGCTGGCGTTTCTTCTGTCCGCGACCATCGTCGTAATCGCAAAACGCAATCCGGACTGGGCGCCTCCGGTGACGGAAGTGCCTACAACGGGCGAAAAATGGAAGGCCCTGGGCTCGGTTCTACCGGTCATCCTGCTGGCCTCACTGGTCATCGGATCGATATATTCCGGCGCAGCAACGCCGACAGAAGCGGGCGCGGTCGGTGCCGCGGGCGCCCTGCTCATTGCGCTTGCCATGCGCCGCCTGAGTTTAACCGTACTCAATCGCAGCCTGCAGAAGACGGTTCGTACGACCGCGATGTTCCTGCTGCTGCTGACCGGCGGCCTGTTCAGCTCCTATCTGCTGGCGCGCCTCGGCATACCGCAGGCCATGTCGGATTTCCTGACGGGGCTGCCGCTACCGGGATGGGCCATCGTCGGGCTGATCAACATCATGCTGCTAATCCTCGGCATGTTCATGGATCCGGGCAGTATTGTCGTGATCGTTATTCCGATCTTCATCAAGACGATCATGACCCTCGGCTACAGCCCGGTCTGGTTCGGCGTCGTGGTCACCATCCAGTCGGAAATAGCGGCTATCACGCCGCCTGTCGGCTTCAACCTGTTCGTATTGAAATCCGTCGTGCCGGGCGTAAACCTGCAGGATGTGGCGCGTGGATCGGTGATCTTCGTAATCCCAATGCTTTGCGCCATCATCCTTCTGACCATATTCCCGCAGATCGCGACTTTCCTTCCCGACCTTCTCCTGTCGAAGAAGTAGGAACGGCAGTCAGAACCTATTCGGCTGCATCAGCGGTTTGCGGACGGTTGGCGGCGTACTCCTTCAGCCGCGGCAGAACGTGCTTTGCGAAGAGTGTCATGCTGTCCGCCGTATCCTCGTGGCTGAGCGCCCCGCCCTGCAACATCAGCAACAGGTTGCCGATACCTCCGGCGTACTGGTCGAAATCGACGATCTGCTCGTAGACTTCATTCGGCGTACCGGCGAAGACAAGGCCTGCGTCCATCGCCTTTTCTGTTGTGAAGTTCTTCGTTACGTCGATCATTTCACCGGTCTTGGTCGGCACCATGCGGGCGCTCTGTCCGTTGGCGATAGCGCGCATGACGCGCACGTTATCGGCGACCGGCGCATAACCTGGCGGACTGCGGAAGGGCTCGTAGACAATACCGGTAGTATCCAGATAGCGCTTTACTTCCGTTGCGCGGGCAATACCCTCGGCGCTGGTATTACCGACGCCGGCAAGCGCCAGATAAGCAAAGCGATCGGGACCGGGCATAGTGCCGTGGGTCGCCTGATAGACGGCGCGATAGCTATCGAACAACTCACGCGTCTTGTAGCCGATCAGGAATGTCGCCAGAACATGGCCGCGCTCGGCAATCGCCTTTGCGCTGCCGATGCTGGAAGCGGTAATCCACACAGGCGGATGCGGCTGCTGCCAGGGCCGCGGCCAGATGTTGACGTTGCGATAGTGGTAGTGATCGCCTTCCCAGTTGAACGGGCCGGTATGGGTCGACATGGCTTTCAGGATGAAGTCGTGTGCTTCCCACAAGCGGTCCATCATGCGGGCCGGATTGATATTGGCAACCGGCGGCTCGAACGGCACGCCCTTGACGAAACCCATCTCGAAGCGGCCGCGCGAGATCACGTCGATCATCGACAACTCTTCGGCCACGCGTTGCGGATCGGACCTGTTGGCCAGCGGCACGCCCAGCGCCAGTAGACGCGCCCGCTTGGTTATGCGCGCAAGGATCGCCAGGATGATGTGGCAGGAGGCGGTCAGGCAGGTTGCGGTTTCATGGTGCTCGTTGACCATGATGTCGAAGCCGAGTTCGTCCGCAAGCTGCCACTCGTCGAGATAGCGGTGATAGAGGTCGGCAGCGGTCTTCGGATCGCATTCGCTGTTCGGCAGCGTGATGCGCAGGGATTCGGCATCCGGCGTCCAGGCATTCGGATAGGGTTCTTCGCTGAAGTGAAAAACGCGCATGTCTGTCTCCCTGTTAACCGGCGAGGAATTCGGCGACCGCCCGCACGCAGGCGTCCGGCTGTTCGATCATCGGCAGGTGGCCGGCTTCGGCGATCTCCCGGAACTGAGCGCCGGGGATGGCTGCCGCATAGGCCTTTGCATATTCAGGCTTGGTGATGTCATCCGAGGCGCCTGCAATAACCAGCGTTCTGGCATCAATGCGATGCAGTCGCGACTTCAGCTTGGGATCGTGCATGTAGGGCGACCAGGCGAAAAGTACTTCAGATTTCCGATGGCGAGCAATGATTGTCAGCTGGTCGTCACTGAGCGCCTTCATGTCGAAGGCGCCGACCTTCGGGTCATGGAACATGGCGGCCATCAGGTCCGTCCGCTTCATGGCGAATACATCGGCAATATCGCGCTGCTCGCGGCCGCTTACCTTGATGCCAAGCGGATCAATCAATACTAGTGAAGAAATACGCTTCTGCAGCTTGGTGGCCAGCGAGGCCGCTATCCATCCGCCGAAGGACGATCCGGAGAGTGTGAACCTGTCGATGCCAAGCGCGTCGAGGAAATCGAGATAGAAATAAGCGAGATCCTCCACCGTATTCATCCAGTACGGAGCATCGCTGCGTCCGAAACCTGGATGCGACGGCGCGATCACGCGATGCGACTTCGCCAGAGCACCCAAAAAAGCCTCGCATCCGTCGAGACCCCGGGCCGGGTGCAGAAACAACAGCGGCTCGCCACTGCCCTGCTCGAATATCTCGATGGCCTGATCGCGGACCGTTTGCGTTCTCGGTGGTATAGACGGAATGATCTGCATGCCCCGGTCTTTCGCTTCCCTGTTGAATCGCGCGGTATTCCGCTGCATTGCTTGTATTGTTGCCGCAAGTCGGCAAACGGTCAATGCGGCACCTGTTCCCGGGCGTTCTGCAATGACGGGCGCCTGCTGGCACCAGAGCGCGGCAAACGCCGGGCTTATGAAATATCGCGGGCGCAATGCGGACAGGCCGCGCTGCGCCCGCAAAATACGGTTCAACTGATCAGGATGCCAGAACCTTATCGAGCGCAGTCAACAGCGTGTCGACGTGTTCCGTCCGTGCGCCCTCGCCCATCAGGCCGATACGCCAGACCTTGCCTGCCAGCGGCCCAAGACCGGCGCCGATTTCTATATTATGGGTCAGGAGCAACTCGCGGCGAACCTTGGCGTCATCCACGCCAGCAGGAATTTTCACCGTGTTGAGCTGCGGCAGTCGGCAGGCCGGAGCCACAAGCATCTCCATACCGCGTTTTTCAAGGCCGGCGACAAGATGCTCGTGCGCCTTGCGATGACGGGCGAAGCTGTTCTCCAACCCTTCGACGAGCAGGCGGCGCAGCGCTTCGTGCAGGCCATAGAGCGCGTTGATCGGCGCGGTATGGTGATAGGCGCGCGAGCCCTCACCGCCCCAATAGGCCATGACCTGCGTCACATCGAGGAACCACGACAGGACCTTGGTCTTGCGGTTCTTGATGTGCTCAAGCGCGCGCGGGCTGAATGACACCGGCGACAGGCCGGGGGGTGCGCTCAGGCATTTCTGGGTGCCGGTATAAAGCGCATCGACGCCCCACTCGTCGGCCATGATCGGCACGCCGCCAGCGGACGTTACCGTGTCCATGATCACCATCACGCCATGCTTCTTCGCCACATCGCCGATGGCCTTGCCATCGGAAAGCACGCCGGTTGATGTTTCGGCGTGAACGAAAGCGAGGAACTTGATGTCCTTGTCCTTCGACAGCGCCGCATCGACAGCTGCCGGATCGACCGCTGTGCCCCATTCAAAGTCCAGCGTTACGACATCGGCGCCGCCGCGCGCGGCAACTTCCGTCATGCGCATGCCGAAGACGCCGTTACGGGCGATCAATATCTTGTCGCCTGCCTCGACCATGTTGAGGATGCAGGCGTCCATGCCGACGCTGCCGGGTCCTGCGACCGTGAAAGTCGCGTCGTTCTTCGTATTGAAGAGCGTCTGCAGCATCTGCTTCAGCTCATCCATCAGGCCGATGAACGAGGGATCGAGATGGCCGATGGTCGGCAGCGCCAGCGCCGCCAGCACTTCCGGCGCGACGGGCGATGGGCCGGGACCGAGCAACAGGCGCTGGGGCGGCAGAAAGGGGTCGGTCACATTGCGATTCATGGCGTTTCGTCCATAGTTGTAGCGCTAAAAACGCGGCGCGTGTTCTTTGAAACGGAACAGGGCGGGGGTCAAGCCCCGCCCCGAAACCAGGGTAGCGACCGCCCTAAAGGGCCGCAAACCGCGCCAGGTGATAGTCCGTATCGCCGAACATTTTCTCGATAGAGGTCAGACGGCGGAAATAGTGGGCAGCCACATATTCCATGGTCATCCCGATGCCGCCATGCAGCTGGATGGCGCCGCGCCCAACGATATTTCCCGACTTTCCGATCTGCACCTTGGCGGCGGAAATGGCTTTCGCCCGCTCCTTTAGGTCCGGATTGTCGACATTGGAAATCGCCAGCGCCATCATCGAACGGGCGCTCTGCTCGGCCATCATCATGTCAGCCATACGGTGCTGCAGCACCTGGAACTTGCCGATCGGGCGGCCGAACTGGTTGCGCGTTTTCAGATACTCCAGCGTCAGCTGGTTGACGGCCTCCATCGCGCCAACCGCCTCGCAGCAAACGGCAGCCGTAGCGCGATCGACAGCCGCTTCCAGCACCGGCAGCGCTCCCACTGATGCGCCAAGCATTGCGCGCGCGCGGACGCTCTCCAGAGTGACCTCGCCTGCCCGCCTGTCGTCCATGTTGGTGATAGTGCGTACCGTCAGACCGGATGCACCACGCGGAACGAGAAACAGGGAAATGCCCTCGGCGTCGGAAGAGGCCCCGGACGTGCGCGCCGAGACGATCAGCATATCGGCATCGTCCGCGCCAAGCACCACGGCCTTTTGGCCATTCAGGACATGGCCGTCGCCGTCTGCCTTTGCCGTCGTTTCGCAATGGGTCAGCGTATAGCGGCTGCCCGGCTCGCCATAGGCAAGCGCCATCTTCATTTCGCCGGTCGCGAGTTTCGGCAGATATTCGTCCTGCGCAGCCTTGTCGCCGGACGCGCGCAGAGCAGCGGCAGACAGAATGATGCTGGACAGAAAAGGCTCGACGGCCAGGCCACGGCCGAAGGCCTCGAGTACGACAGCCAGATCGGAAAAGTCGCCGCCGCTGCCGCTATGGTCTTCGCTGGCGTCTATGCCGAGCAGGCCGAGTTCGCCATATTCCTTCCAAAGGGCAGCGGAATATCCTTCCGCCGAGGCGAGATATTTCTTGCGGGTTTCAAACTCGTACTTGTCGCGGATCAGACGGTCGGCAGTATCGCGCAGCAGGGCCTGGGTTTCGGTATCGTTGAATTCCATTGGTGTCAGAGCCCCAGATTCTTGGCGATGATATTGCGCTGAATTTCGTTCGAGCCGCCGTAGATCGTGGTCTTGCGGACGTTGAAGTAGCTCGGGGCGGTGCGGTGCGCCCAATCGGGACCGATCGGGTGCTCGTTGTCGCCTTCGCCAAAGCCGCGGAAATAGGGCGCGCCATAATGGCCGGCCGCTTCCAGCGCGAGTTCGGTGATCCGCTGCTGGATTTCCGAGCCCTTGATCTTGAGGACCGAGCTTTCCGGCCCCGGGCCCTTGCCCGACGCCTCACCCGCGAGCGTGCGCAGTTCGGTATATTCCAGCGCGGTCAGGTCCATTTCCAGTTCGGCCACCTTGCGGCGGAAGAACGGATTGGCGAGCAGCGCCTTTTCGCCGTCCATTTCGGTGCTGGCGATCTGACGGATGCGTTCAACCCCGCGCTTGGAGCTGGCGACACCGGCAATGCCGACGCGTTCGTGGGCGAGCAGGAACTTGGCGCAGGTCCAGCCCTTGTTCTCTTCATAGACGCGGTTTTCGACCGGTACCTTGACGTTGTCGAGGAACACTTCGTTGACTTCGTGTTCGCCGCCCAGGGTGATGATCGGGCGCACTTCGATGCCGGGCGACTTCAT